>NZ_DATBNB010000633.1 GCF_036554565.1 Longimicrobium sp.
GCGGGATGGCGCGGCTTCTGGCGCGCCGACGCGGCCCCCGCGCGCTGGGCCGGCCCGCTCCCCACGGTCACCCGCCAGGTCCGCTGGCGCACGGTGCGGCCCGGGGTGGAAACCGGGGAGATCCGCGTGGCAGGCGGCGGCGAAGCGTGGCGGGTGCGCGTGGTGCTGGTTCGTATTGACCCGCGCCTTCACCGGCTGACGCTGGACGAGGCGCGGGTGGCGGACGGGATGGCGGGCGCTTGGACGGTGGACAGCGCCGGGTCCGGCGCGGTGGTGGCCTTCAACGCCGGGCAGTTCAGTGGCGGAACACCGTGGGGATGGACGGTGCGCGACGGCCGCGAGCTGCGCGCCCCCGGGACCGGCCCGCTCTCCATGGCCGTGGTCGCCGACGCGGCGGGGCGAATCCGCTTCGTCGGCGCCGACAGCATCGGGGCGGTGCGGCGCGCGGGCGGAGTGGCGTGGGCCATCCAGTCGTATCCCGCGCTCCTGGTGAACGACGGCCAGGTGCCCGCCGCGCTTCGCCCAGGCGCGCGGGACATCGACTTGGGGCACCGGGATGGTCGGCTGGCGATCGGCGAGCTGCGCGACGGGCGGGTGCTGGTGGCGCTGACGCGCTTCGACGCCCTGGGCGGCGCCCTGTCTACCGCACCCCTGGGATTTACCGTTCCCGAGATGGCGGGATTGATGGGTGCGCTGGGATGCCGACGTGCGGTGCTGCTGGACGGCGGCATCAGCGCCCAGCTGCTGGTTCGGCCGGCGCGGGGACGCGCGCTGCGATACCCCGGCTGGCGGCGCGTTCCGCTCGGCATCCTGGTGGCGCCCCGGACCGCGCCCCCAGCGCGGTAGACGGGGGGCCATCGCACTCGAGCGGAAAACGAGAATCGGCCGCCCGGCGAAGTGCCGGGCGGCCGATCGTCATCGTGGTGGAAGCGCTTACTGGGGCGTCACGCCGAAGCCGCGCACCATCACGTCGATGTTGTGGTTCAGCCGCAGGCCGGCGACGCCGGCGGTGTTCAGCTCCTGGCCAAACGTGCCGACCACCTGGCCGTTGACCAGGAACCGCGTGCCGAAGCTGCCCGTTTCGATGGCCAGCGCGTTGGTCGCGCGGCCCTGCGCGTCGGGGCGGGCGACGGCGGCGTGCTCCGTCCAGTCGGTCAGGGTGTGCACCTCGGTGCCGGCGCGGTGCTTGATGGTGAACTTGCCGTCCTGGCGCACCAGGAAGTACGCGTAGTCCTGGTTGTCGGCCGTCAGGTTGCGCCCGCCGATCATCAGCCCATAGCCCTCGGGGTGCGCCGACAGCTTGTTCTGCGTAAAGCTGGCCGCCAGGCGGAACGCGCCGCTGGGCGAGTTCGCGGGGTTGTAGAAGATGCCCGCCGGCCCGAGCTCCGCGTGAAGCCCGCCATCCATCTCCATGAACATCACCTGCGACGCGTCGGCGTTGGCGCGGTCCAAGCGCACCGTCCAGCCCTGCGGCATCGCGTGCGAGTGCCCGCCGCCGTGGGCGTGTTCGGCTCCGTGGGCATGCCCCTGCGCCTGCCCGGACGCGGGCTGCGCGGGCCGGGCCGGCTGAGCGGGTGTGGCGGGCTGTTGTCCGCCGTGCTGGTGCTGGGCGCAGGCGGGCACGGCCGCCAGCAGGGCAAGGGTCACGAGAAATCCGCGCATGGCGCTTCTCCGGTCTGGATTCAGGGGATGTGATGCGGCTCCGGCAGGAGCATTGAAAGTAAGTGCGAGAGTGCGAAAGTGCGAGAGTGCGAAAGTTGGAGATCGATTAGAACGGCAGCGGGAAGAGGAGCACGAAGCCGTTGATCATCAACAGGGTGCCCAGCACGCCCAGCCCGATGGCGATGCCCAGCACGGGGCGCGAAATGGCCAGGATGGCGACCGACCCCAGCACCAGCGCCAGCTGGAACGCCACTTCGGAGAAGTCGAAGTTGGCGTCCTGCGCGCTCGCCCGCTCGCGCAGCCGCTCGTAGCTGCGGGCCTGCGCGGCAAGCTGCTTCTTGCCCTCGCCGCGAAGCGTGTCCTGCGGCGCCGCCCGGTCGGGCTCGTCGTCGTAGCGCGCGATGGTCTCCTTGTACTTGGCTACCTGCGTTTCCAGCGCGCTCCGCTCCGCAGTGCCCAGGGAGGGATCGGCCAGGCGGGCGGTGAGCTGGTCTACGGCCAGCTTGTACTGCGTCTGGCGGACGTTCTTAGCCTGGAAGAACGCCCAGGTGTCGCTCGCCTTGATGTTGTTGTGGATCATGTCTTCCGCCACGTTCCCCCCGCCCAGGCTGCCGATGGCCAGCAGCATGGCCATGAAGGCGATCATGAGGGCGGCGCGCGAGCGGAACTTCTCATCGTGCTCGGCTTCCGCGCGTTCTTCGCGGATTTCGCTGATCAGCTCGGAGGCGTCCTTTGCGTCCATCGGCCGGTGGTGTGGATGTTGGGGCGGGGCTGTGCCGGAGACGTGCAGCAGCAGATCCTGGATATTGAAACGGATGGATACGGGTTCGCAAGGCTCGCGTGAGCACCGGGACATTTTCACGGCTCCAAAGTGGCACGGGCGAATGAATTCGCTGCAACAAACACACGAAGTCCACCTTCGTGGACTGTCAGCTTTCGTGAATTCCTCGCCCGTGTGGCGCGACCGTTTCACCGTGCACCGGCACCCGCCGCACCTTCCGGAGCGCGATCGAATTCTCCCCTCTCCGCATGCGCAGCATGCGGGGAGGGGCCGGGGGAGGGGCCCGCCGAGGCATGCGCCGTCCTCACTCGCAACGCACCAGATCCATCCCCTCTCCGACTTTCGCACTCTCGCACTTTCGCACTCTCGCACTTTCGCACTTTCGCACTCCCGCACTTCCCCCCTCAGTGCGCCAGCCGCTGGTCCCATCCCAACGCGTTGTACCGCCGCAGGATCTCCATCACGCGGTCGATGGGCAGCGCCTCGACGGTGGCGCCGCTCCCCGTCGTCGTCTCCGCGGCGAAAAGGGAGTTGATGATGGCCTCTTCCGTGGCCTCGGCGACGGCCTGAAAGAGCGGCGACATCGCGTCGTTCGGCAGGTCCGCCATCGGCGCCGGCGTGCGGGCTCCGAACTGCCGGCGCACCTCGGCCGCGGTGGAGAACGCGATCACGTAGTCGCCCGAGCCGTTGGTCATCGACGCGCCCGTCCGGCCCAGCCCCACGATGGCGCGCGACGCCAGGCGCTCCAGGCTGCGCGCACTCAGCGGCGCATCCGTCGCCACCACGATCATGATGCTTCCGTCCCCGCGGTCCTGCGGTCCCCGCGCGGCGGCGCCCAGCTCGCGCTGAAAGGCGTACCGTCCCAGCTCGCGTCCCACGGGCGCGCCGTTGATCGAGAGCACGCCCCCGAAGTTGCTCTGCACCAGCACGCCCACCGTGTATCCGCCCAGGGTGGACGGCAGCGCGCGCGAGCTGGTGCCGATGCCGCCCTTCCACCCGAACGCCACCGTTCCCGTCCCCGCACCCACCGCCCCCTCGCGCACCGGCCCGTCCGAGGCCGTCTCCAGCGCGCGGATCACGTGCTCCGCGCGGACGGGGCGGCTGCGGATGTCGTTCAGCAGCCCGTCGTTCGTCTCGCCCACCACGGGGTTGATGGAGCGCACCTCCGCCATTCCCGGCTGCCGCAGCATCCACGCTGCCATCGCGTCCGCGGCGTTCCACACGCAGAGCGTGCAGGTGAGCAGGATGGGCGTTTCCATCTCCCCCAGCTCGCGTACCTGCGTGACACCCAGCAGCTTGCCGAAGCCGTTGCCCACGTGGATGGCGGCCGGCACCCGCTCGCGGTACGCGTTGCCCCCGTGCGGCAGGATGGCGGTCACGCCGGTGCGCACGCTGTCGCCTTCCGACACCGTCACCTGGCCCACGCGCACGCCGGCCACGTCGGTGATGGCGTTCAGCGGGCCCGGCGGCAGGATGCCGATGGCCACGCCCGCGTCGCGCGCCCGGGGCCGCGGGGCGGGGGACTGGCCCGCGGCATCGGCGGCGGTGAGGACAGCGGCGAGCAGCGGGAGGACGAGGCGGAGCATCATGTACGGACTGGGATCGGTGGAAACGGACGAACGGCGGCCGGAGCGGAAGATCATCCGCTCCGGCCGCCGCTGCAAGCATTGCTGCAATCGTGTCTGCTACGGTTGGATGCTGACCGGTTCGCCGGCGGCCGTGCGGACCTCCACCACCTCGCCTCCCGTTTCCACCATGCCGATCACCACCGGGTTCAGGCCACGGTGCCGAATCACCGTCCCCGGCATGCGCATGGTCCAGCGGTTCACGATCCACCCGCCGCCGCGCACCTGGGCGAACTCGATGCGCCCCCCCAGCGGCGCCCCGGCGCGTTCGTACGGCAGGTTGACGTAGGTGTAGTCCACGAAGCGCAGCTTCCCCGTCCTTCCATCGAGCCACAGCGTACCGCGGATTTCAGGGAGGCGGCGGGTGCGCAGGGGGGCAAAGTCCAGCCCCACCAGCCCCGCGTTCGCTCCCCGTCCCGCGCGATAGCTGAAGCAGTGATGGTCCAGGAACGCATCCGAGAGCAGCGTAGGAGCATCGGGCGCGTGGAACGCCAGGGTGTCGCCCTCCGATTCCACGTAGCCGTGCGCCACCAGCCGGTCCTGCGAGGGGGAGCGGAAGGCATGATCGCTAAAGCCCGTTTCCACGGCTGACGACGTGTCCCGCGTCGGGAGCCGGGAATCGCTGAGCACGCGGCGGAACCGGCGCAGGCGGAACTGGTAGGTCTGCCGCCGTGCCGCGACGTCGGCGGCCTCCAGCGCCTTGCGCACCTCTTCCCACACGATGGCGGCCTGCACGCCGTTGGACGGGCGCACCGTGCACCGGCGGCGGGCTCCGCGCGCCACGACCGCGTCCAGCGTGACCACCGACGGCACGATGGAGAGCGAATGCGTCGCCTGCTCCCCCGCGGCCAGCGCGAGCACGGGCGACAACGCGGTAGAGTACCCCACCCGCTCCGCGCGAACCCGGAACGCGCCCGGGGAGGATGCGCGGACCGCGAACCGGCCCTGCGCGTCGCTGACCGTGGCATCGTGGCGCCCGCCGGCCGTGTCCAGCAGCACCACGACCGCGCCGGGGATGGCCGCGCTGGTCCAGCGATCCACGACGGTGCCGGCGACCGTCTGCGCGGCTGACGAGCCCGGCGCAACCGCCAGAGCCAGGGCGAGCAGCAGAACGCGATCGAAGCGTGGCATTCGTGTCTGAACGAGGAGGTAGATGTTGGTGCGCGGACGGACCAGCACGGCAGAACCGTGCCCGCCCAGTCTGCCGAATTGGCCGACACTGCTGGTCCAGCGGATGCAGTCCGCCCCGGGCGGTCCGGGCGAGCCCGGCCGACGACCCCCGAACCCTTCAACCACAGGAGGAGCTCGTGAAATCGCGTGTGTTGTCGATGATTCTGCTCGCTACCTCCGCTGCGGCCTGCGCGCCGTCCGCTCCCGCGGTGGCGCCCGCCCCCGAGCCCGCGCCCCGCGCCGAGCGAGCGCGCGCCGACGTGCCACCCGTGCTGGCGCTGCTGAGCGAGCGGGCGCGCCTGTCGCTTTCGGCGGCGCAGGTGGCCGCGCTGGATTCCATCGCCCGCGACTGGGACGTGATGAACGAAAAGCTGCACCGGCGCGCGGGCGTCGCCAGGGGGAACCGTCCCCCGGCGTTCGCGCTGGCGCTGCGCCCGGGTGCCAAGCCCGTGCTTTCGGCCATCGCGGAAAACAACCGCCGCGCGGCCGAAGCCGTTCATCACGTACTCACTCCCGAGCAGCGCCAGGCGGTCTGCGTCCTCCCGTCGGCCCCCCGTACGATCGTGCTGGACCGTGAGGGTGGCAAGGCCGCGCGGCTCACGCGCGCACTGGGTCTGCGCACGGACGGTGGCGTGCGTGGATCGAGCGCATCCGCTGCCCGCGCGCGGACGACCCCTCCCTGGCCGTGGTGCCAGCCCGCGGCCTCGGACCTGGCCCAGTCGCGCCGCTGATTCGCGGCGATCGCAACGGGCGGACCGACACCGCTTTCGACGGGCAGGTGACGGGGGGCGCAGCCGGGATCACCGGCTGCGCCCCTCCCGCTGGTGCGCCCACCCGTGCGAGCGGCGCACGCAGGTGGTAGATTGCCGCCCTTTCCGGGATCCTTACCACGAGAGAGCACGGGCGGCACGCGATGTCGATGCGGGAAAAGCTGGAGCACCTTGAGGAGCTGCGCAGGCAGGCGGAGCTGGGCGGCGGCGAAAAGCGGATCAAGGCGCAGCACGAACGCGGCAAGCTCACCGCGCGCGAGCGGCTGGACGTGCTGCTCGACGAGGGCAGCTTCGTGGAGCTGGACCGGTTCGTGGTGCACCGCGCCACCGGCTTCGGGCTGGAGAACGAGCGCTACCTGGGCGACGGCGTGGTCACCGGCTACGGCACCGTGCACGGCCGCCTGGTCTACGTCTTCTCGCAGGACTTCACGATCTTCGGCGGCTCGCTGAGCGAGGCTCACGCTGAGAAGATCGTCAAGATCATGGACCTGGCGCTCAAGAACGGCGCGCCGGTCATCGGGCTGAACGACTCCGGCGGCGCGCGCATCCAGGAAGGCGTCGTATCCCTGGGCGGCTACGCCGACATCTTCCTCCGCAACACCCTGGCATCGGGCGTCATCCCGCAGATTTCGGCCATCCTGGGCCCCTGCGCCGGCGGCGCGGTGTACAGCCCCGCGATCACCGACTTCATCTACATGGTGCAGGGCTCCAGCTACATGTTCGTCACCGGGCCCAACGTGGTGAAGACGGTGACGCACGAAGACGTGACGATGGAGGAGCTGGGCGGCGCGGCCACGCACGCGGCCAAGTCGGGCGTGGCGCACTTCGCCGTGAAGAGCGAGGTGGAGTGCCTGCACAAGATCCGCCACCTCTTCGAGTTCATCCCGCGCAACAACGCCGAGGACGCGCCCCGCCGCGCCACGGACGACCCGTTCGACCGGGCCGACGAGGAGTTGCTGGACATCGTTCCCGACCATCCCAACAAGCCGTACGACATGCACGACGTCATCCGACGCGTGGTGGACGACGGCGAGTTCTACGAGGTGCACGCCGACTACGCCGGCAACATCCTGGTGGGCTTCGCGCACGTGGGCGGCCACTCGGTGGGGATCGTGGCCAACCAGCCGGCGGTGCTGGCGGGGGTGCTCGACATCGACGCATCGGTAAAGGCGGCGCGCTTCGTCCGCTTCTGCGACTGCTTCAACATCCCGCTGCTCACCTTCGAGGACGTGCCCGGGTTCCTGCCCGGCGTTACGCAGGAGCACGGCGGCATCATCCGGCACGGGGCCAAGCTGCTGTTCGCGTTCTGCGAGGCCACGGTGCCCAAGGTCACCATCATCACGCGCAAGGCGTACGGCGGCGCGTACGACGTGATGAGCAGCAAGCACATCCGCGGCGACATCAACTACGCCTGGCCCACGGCCGAGATCGCGGTGATGGGGGCCAAGGGCGCGGTGGAGATCCTGTACCGCCGCGAGATCGCCACCGCCGAGGACCCGGCGCAGGCGGCCGAGGCCAAGCAGGCGGACTACGCCGAGCGCTTCGCCAACCCGTTCGCCGCCGCCGCCCGCGGCTACGTGGACGACGTGATCGACCCGCGCGAGACGCGCGCACGGGTGATCAGCGCGCTCGACATGCTGCAGAACAAGCGCGACAGCAACCCGCCCAAGAAGCACGCGAACATCCCGCTCTGAGAGGAAGCTTCCCCTCGCCCGGTGCCGTCGCTACATTGTATGCGGACGCAATGGACGAGGAGGCGCAATGGCGGAGCAGTTCGTTTATCGGGACGGAAAGACGGGGCGCGCGCTGGTTGCTGGCAGCGACGCGCCCGTCGACGAGATCATCGAGGCGCTCGCCTGCGGGCAGACCAAGGGCGAGGTGCTGGCCGCCTATCCCGGGCTGGAGCCGGAGGGGATCGCGGCCGCGTTGTGGTTCGCCGCGCATGCAACCGGGCGGGAGCCCGAGTACCTCTACCCCAGCGTGCCGTCGCGGGGGGTGGCGGAGCCGGCAGTGGTGTACGGCGCGCCCGCCGGCCAGCGCCCCACTGTCGCGGTTGACGAAGCCGAGTACGACGACCTGCGCTACAAGGCTGAGCTGTTCGGGGGCTTGCTCGAAGCCGAGGCGGAGCTTGACGCGGGGCTGGGCCGGCTGCACGAGGACGTCTTTGCGGACCTTCTGCAGAAGCACGCCGGCCGGTGAACGTACTCTGGTCGCCCCGCGCCGCACGGGAGGCGGATCGCGCGGTCCGCTACATCGCGCGCGACCGCCCACGCGTCGCTGCTGACTGGCTGACCGGTCTCCGGGACGCGGTCAGCAGGCTGGCCGAGTTCCCGAACAGCGGGCACTCGCTCCCTGAACTGCCCGGCTCATCCCGACGCGAAATTCCGTACGGCGGGTATCGTGTGATCTATCGCGTCCGTGCAGAGCACGTGGAAATCCTGCGCGTGGTCCACGCACGTCGTAACTGGCACCTGGAGCGCTGATGGGGATCAACTCCAGCGCGTGTCGGCCGGCGCGGACGAGCCGAACATGCCGGAGCCGGGTTCGCGTTTCTTGAGGTGCGTCAGGACCAGGGCGCCGAACCCCACCAGGATCAGAAGGATGAAGATCACGGCCCAGAATCGCTTGGTAGGCGACATCGGGTCTCTGGGCGAGGGACGAGCGGATCCGGCCATGGTCCTGAGTCGGTGAAGAGGAAGTTCCTTCGCGTCCGCGCCCCCTCCGCAACCGGCGTGCTCACCCGTGAGCACGCCGGTTCTGTTCAGGGGCGCACCAGCGGTTCCAGCTTCGCCCGCAGGTCGTCGGGAATGTAGACGCTGGTGCGCGTGTGGGTGTCGTACATCACCGAGGTGATCATGGCGTCCGCCACCCGCTCGTCGCGCTGGTTCACGATCTCCTGGCCCACGCGAAAGCTGCTGCGCCCCATCTCCGCCAGCCAGCTGCGGATGCGCAGCTTGTCGCCCAAGCGGGCCTCGCGCCGGTAGTTGACGTTGGTGTTCACCAGCACCGTGCTCAGCCGCGACGACCCGAAGAAGTCCAGGGGAATCCCGTTCTCCTTCACCCACTCGAACCGGCCCCACTCCAGGTATTCCAGGTACTTGGCGTTGTTCACGTGCCCCAGCGCGTCCAGCTCGGTGGAGCGCACCTCGATCTCCAGCGTCGAAATCACGTTTTTTCCTCTCGATCAGCGGCGGCTCGTGGCGGCGATCACCCGCTGCACCAGCCCGTCCACGGCGTTGTTGGCGATCCAGCGGGCGACGACCACCACGTCGTTCTCGGGATCCACGTAGATGACGTTCGTTCCGTTG
>NZ_DATBNB010000634.1 GCF_036554565.1 Longimicrobium sp.
GCGCGAGCACGAGGGCGTGCGCGAGGCCGTGGTGGTCGTGCGCGAGGAGCGCCCGGGCACCCAGCGGCTGGTGGCGTACTGGACGGGAGAGGAGGGGGTGGAGGCGGAGGCGCTGCGCCGGCACGCGGGCGAGCGGCTGCCGGAGCACATGGTGCCCGCGGCGTTCGTGCACCTGGTGGCGCTGCCGCTCACGGCGAACGGCAAGGTGGACCGCAGGGCCCTCCCCGCGCCGGAAGGCGACGCGTTCGCGACGCGCGGCTACGAGGCGCCGGTGGGAGAGATGGAGCAGGCGCTCGCGGAGATCTGGCGCGACGTGCTGCGGGTGGAGCAGGTGGGCCGCCGGGACGACTTCTTCGAGCTGGGCGGCCACTCGCTGCTTGCCGTTCGCGTGATCTCGCGCGTGCGACAGGTGCTGGGCGCGGAGGTGAGCATCGGCGACCTGTTCGAGCGCCCGGTGCTGGCCGACTTGGCGCGGGCGCTGGAGACGGCGGCGCGGGCGGCGCTGCCGCCGATCGAGCCGGCGGACCGCTCGGCGCCGCTGCCGCTCTCCTTCGCCCAGCAGCGGCTGTGGTTCGTGGAGCAGCTGGGCAACCTGGGGAGCACATACCACGTTCCCCTGCGGCAGCGGCTGCGCGGCGAGCTGGACGGGGCGGCGCTGGCGCGTGCGCTGGACCGCATCGTGGCCCGCCACGAGGCGCTGCGGACAGTCTTCGCCGAGATGGATGGTGTTCCCGAGCAGCGGATTCCGCAGGCGGGGGAGACCCACTTCCCCCTGGTGGAGCACGACCTCCGTGATCATCCGCAGGCCGGGGCGGAGCTTCGCCGGCTGATGGCGGAGGAGGCGGGCGCGCCCTTCGACCTGGCGCGCGGTCCGCTCATCCGCGGACGGCTGGTCCGGCTGGCGGAGGACGACCACGTGCTGCTCGTCACCATGCACCACATCGTTAGCGACGGGTGGAGCATGGGCGTGTTCACCCGCGAGCTGGGCGCGCTCTACGACGCCTTCCGCCGTGGCGATCCCGATCCGCTTCCCGCACTTCCCATCCAGTACGCGGACTACGCGGTCTGGCAGCGGCGGTGGGTGGAGGGCGAGGTCCTTCGCGAGCAGGCGGAGTACTGGCAGCGGGCGCTCGCCGGCGCGCCGGAGCTGCTGGAGCTGCCCACCGACCATGCGCGGCCGCTGAAGCAGGACTTCTCCGGCGGCGTGGTGAACATCGCGCTGGACGAGGAGCTGACCGCGAGCTTGAAGGCGCTCGGCCAGCGGCACGGCGCGACGCTCTTCATGACGCTGCTGGCTGGCTGGGCGGCTGTGCTGGGCCGCCTGTCGGGGCAGGACGACGTCGTGGTCGGCACGCCGACCGCCAACCGGGGGCGGAGCGAGATCGAGGGATTGATCGGCTTCTTCGTCAACACCCTCGCGCTGCGGGTGAACCTGTCGGAGTCGCCCACCGGGGCGGAGCTGCTGGCGCAGGTGAGGGAGCGGGCGCTGGGCGCGCAGCAGAACCAGGACATCCCCTTCGAGCAGGTGGTGGAGCTCGTCGACCCTGCG
>NZ_DATBNB010000635.1 GCF_036554565.1 Longimicrobium sp.
AGCCAAGCATGTACATAGCCCTGTTCGGGAATTCATTAGCAGTGTATACGTGAGCGTCAGCAATGGGGAGCCGAAGGAATCAAGGCTCGAATAGGTAGAAGCCGAGTCGGCATCAACCGCTGTAGCTCATTGACTACTGCAGCGGTGGGACTTGTCTAGTGGTCCAGTGAGACGTAGATCGAGGCGTGGTTACGCGGAAACGCAGAGCGCACCACCTGCCAAAAACCGCGAAGTACCTGGACGAGAAGGGCACGCCGGTCGCGACTTCAATCAAGCAAAGCGGGTTCCGGGAAATGGAGGTGCGCGGCCTCGCTCCGGCCATCGGGAGGCATGAGCGTAACATCATGAAATAAGACTTCATGGGAATGTGCAGACGGATAATACTGAGGTCTAGAACGGAGGGTCACCAGCATCGTTCGTCTAGGCGCGGACGGCAGCACGAGCGAAGCAAATCATCAGCGCGATGCAGTCCTACGGGGTACCACAGCTGGAATACTTGCCGTCGTAGCTGTGGGTGGAGCCGATAGACCCGATGCGACCGGCAAGTTGATGACAAGGTCGCGAAGAAACAACCTGGAGGTCGAGGTGACGTTGAGGGAAAGGCTTCAGCAACTGGTGCGATCGGCACCGCCGGGCACACTCGTTCCTGTCGAGGGGCTGGCAAAGCTCATCGATGGAGCCGAGGAGGACGGGGGAGACTTGGCGGCGGAGGAGGTAGGCCGTCTCGCTGCCGAGAGGTTCGGACGAAAGTCCGCGTATACGCCGGCGGCGATCCGGAAGTGGATTCGGTCGGGCCTGCGAGGGGTACGCCTGCGCGCGTACCCCTCCGGCAGCGGCTATCGGGTTCGGCGGCGTGACTTCGAGCAGTTCGTCTCCGCCGTGCGGGACCAGCAGGTGGACGGCGGGGAATCCACACCACGGGTAGACTCGGGATACGACCCCGAACTCGACGACGAGATCAGTCTCGGCCAACGCGCCTACGCCGCCAACTCCCGCTGAGCAGCGAGCGCCTCTACCGTCGCTCGCCCATCCTCCGTCAGTTCCCACCGCGCTCCGCGGCCCTCCCCAGCACAGATCACGAGTTCCAGTTGCACCAGCCGCGCACGCGCCGGGTAGAACGTGCCCGGTGACATCTGCAGCGCCCGCATCCAGTCTCCGGTCGGCAACGGCCCGGATGCGAGCATGCAGAGAGTGCGCGCCTGCCCCGCCGAGAGCGCCGCCGCAATCCCACGGGCGAGCTGACCCCGGTGCGCGTCCGCCCAGTCGCTCCACCGGTACTCCAGGTGCGGGCGCGAGCGGCGGAACCGGGCGTGCTTGAAGTAGCGCTCCTCCAGCATCTCCATCGAACCGTGCCCCATCTCCGCCCGTAGCTTCAGCGTGGACATGGGCTGGCCTGTCTCGTCGCAGGTATAGGCACGGTGCGTCGCGAACGTCGGGCGGAAGCGCCGGGTCCGGACCTCGCCCTGCTCGAAGCCCGCCAGGGCGGCGATCTCGTCGAGCGCCTTGCGCCAGTCGCCCACGGGCTCGGTGGGCGTCGCACCCGGAAAGAGGAGCCGGCCGGTCGGCGCCTGTGCGCTGGCCAGGTACTCGCCCATGATCTCCGCCAGCTGCGGCTGCAGGGCGATGTAGCGGGTGCGGAACTCCGTCTTCAGGTGGTCGCGGCTGACGTTCGTGCGGACCATCACCACCCCGTCGGGAAACTCCGGGTCGTCCGGCAGGCGCAGGTCGATCACTTCCCGCGACTTCGCCTCCGACTCGATGCAGCCGGTCAGCAGCTCCCACGCGAGGAGCGGGTAGATCGGCAGCCCCGGCTGGCTGAGAGGAAAGAGACGCCGCGCCGCCTCCATCAGGAGGGCCGCCTCCCATACCTCCAGGTGCCTGGTCGGAGAGCTCTCGGCCGTGGGCTTGTCGACCAGGTCCTGGACCAGGTTCCGCATGACGATGCCCTTGCTCTTGGCACGCTGGAGCATGTTGCCGAGCGCTCCCAGGTACTTCCGCTGCGTCGCCCAGCTCAGCCGGTCTCCGCGCCGTCCGGCCGAGGCCTGTGAGCTGGGCGCAGCCTCGCGGAGATGCTCCATGTACGCCTCGACGTGCGCCGGCTCGAGTTCACGGACATCGCGAACGCCCAGACCGCGGAAGAACCGCGCGGCGTGCATCAGCCGCGTACGCTGTCGGGAGATCTCATGCTCGGATGGACAGCGGCGGCCCTTCACGTCGGCCTTGGCCGCCAGGTGGTAGCCGATGAAGGCGCCGATGGAGGTGGGGACGTCGGGCGCCGTTCCCGTGCCGCCGCTCGGCCGGAGCTGGCGCTTCTCCCGTAGCTCGATCAGCCGCTGGGCGAAGAGGATGGCGGCGGTGTTGGGATCCTGGGTGGCGGCCTTCTGGCCGCGGTCGACCAGCGGCTCCTGGCGGCGGCCGCCCCACGCCTCCCACGCCCCCAGTTCGGCGTAGGCGCGGCCGTTGATCCAGCGGATGTACGCCCGCGGTTCGGTTTCGGCGCCGCGGGGACGTCCTCGTGTACGGTCGGACATGCGGTGTATCGGTTGGGCGTTACAGGGCGATACCCCGGAACACCGACCGACGCCCGAACGGAAATTGTGAAAGGAATTGTGAAAGCCGCGGAAGGGCCCCAAACGCAAAAACCCCCGCGACCGCTGCAAGTGCAGCAACCGCGGGGGTTTGCGAAAAGTGCGCCCGACAGGATTCGAACCTGTGACCTTTGGCTCCGGAGGCCAACGCTCTATCCAGCTGAGCTACGGGCGCGCACGTACGGGATGGGAGGCAAATAAGCCGAGTTCTGTCACCCGTTTCCGGGAGAGGATCATTTCTCTTGGACCGACGTTGCCGCCGGCCTCCAGCAGCCTACCCGGGACTCGTAACGGAGCGGGCAGCTCCTTGTCCCTGCTCGGCCTTGCTCCGGGTGGGGTTTACCATGCCGCGCCTGTCACCAGCCGCGCGGTGCGCTCTTACCGCACCGTTTCACCCTTGCCTGTGCCCTCGCGGGCCATCGGCGGTTTGCTTTCTGTTGCACTTTCCGTCGCCTCACGACGCCCGGCCGTTAGCCGGCACCCTGCCCTGTGGAGCTCGGACTTTCCTCGACACGAACGAGCCGTGCCGCGATCCTCACTCGCCTCCCAACACCCATGTTTTCAAGAAAGTGCCCAGGAGAGGACTCGAACCTCCACGCCGGTTAAGGCACCAGATCCTTAGTCTGGCCTGTCTACCAGTTTCAGCACCTGGGCAGAGAGGGCCGTGCGTTCCGTACCGCGGACAGTGCTCCCGAGAGGACTCGAACCTCCACGAGCTTGCGCCCACTAGATCCTGAATCTAGCGCGTCTACCAGTTCCGCCACAGGAGCGTACCAGTCCGCGGACCAACTTCCGGCCTTCTCAAATCGTGGCGGCGTGACCGTGATGGCTCACGCCGCGAAGGTGCGCCCAGAGAGATTCGAACTCCCGACCTTCTGATCCGTAGTCAGACGCTCTATCCAGCTGAGCTATGGGCGCATGCTACTGCTCGTCGTCGCGCAGCCGGCGCAACAGTGCACCGAGTAGGAATCGAACCTACAACCTTGGGATTAAGAGTCCCCTGCTCTGCCAGTTGAGCTATCGGTGCGTTCGCGACAGGAGGGATAATGTACCCCTCCGTCGCGGTTTCGTCAAGTCAGTACGCCGCCAGGCCGGTGATGTCCTGGCCCAGGATCAGCGCATGCACGTCGTCGGTGCCCTCGTACGTGTACACCGACTCCAGGTTGGCCATGTGGCGCATGGACTGGTACTCCACCAGGACGCCGTTGGCGCCCAGCAGCCGCCGCGCCTCGCGCGCGATCTCGGTGGCCATGTCCACGTTGTTGCGCTTGGCCAGCGACACCTGCTCGGGACGCATCGTCCCCGCGTCCTTCATGGCGCCCAGACGCCAGCAGAGCAGCTGGGCCTTGGTGATCTCGGTAAGCATGTTCGCCAGGCGCACCTGCTGGATCTGCGTGGCGCCCAGCGGCCGGCCGAACACCTCGCGGTTCTTTGCGTAGCTCACCGCCTCGTCGAAGCACGCCATGGCCGCGCCCACCGCGCCCCACGCAATGCCGTAGCGGGCCTGCGTCAGGCACATCAGCGGGCTCTTCAGCCCGCCGGACTTGGGGAGCAGGGCCGTGTCGGGCACGCGCACGTCCTGCAGCACCAGCTCCGACGTGTCCGACGCCAGCAGCGACAGCTTGCCCTTCTGATCCTTGGCGCTGAACCCCGGCGTGTCGGTGGGCACGACGAAGCCGCGGATGCTCCTGGCGTCGTCGCCCGTCTTGGCCCAGATGATGGCGATGTTGGCGGTGGACCCGTTGGTGATCCACATCTTGGCGCCGTTGATCACCCAGCCGTCGTCCGTCTTCCGGGCCCGCGTGATCATCCCCCCGGGGTTGCTGCCGAAGTCGGGCTCCGTCAGGCCGAAGCAGCCGATCACCTCGCCCGTGGCCATCCGGGGAAGGTACTCGCGCTTCTGCTCCTCGCTGCCGAACGCGTAGATGGGGTACATGCACAGCGCGCCCTGCACCGAGGCGAACGAGCGGATGCCGCTGTCGCCGCGCTCCAGCTCCTGCATGATCAGCCCATAGGACACGTTGTCGAGCCCCGCGCAGCCGTACTCCTCCGGCAGGTTGGCGCCGAACACGCCCAGCTCGGCCATCCCCGGGATCAGCTCCTTGGGAAGGTAGCGGCCCACGTACGCGTCGTTGATCACCGGCATCAGGTGCTCGTCCACCCACTGCCGCACGGTGTCGCGGATCATCCGCTGCTCTTCGGTGAGCAGCTCGTCGATGCTGTAGAAATCTACGCCTTCAAACCTGGCCATCGGTCACGGCTGGGTTGGGGGATCGGGTCGGTGCGTCGGGCCCGGATGGAAGCGGCGGAATGTACCGGCCGGGTCCGCCCCGGGCAACCCGGCCCCAGCCGTCGCGCCCCGCCGTCCCGGCGGTCATATTGTCGCCCGTCCGCCGATCCGCACCCGCACCGCACCCATGCATGCCAGGCACGCGCACCCCCGCCTTCGACGTCGTCGCACTGGACGCGGACGACACGTTGTGGCACAACGAGCCCATCTTCACCGCCACCCAGGAGCGGTTCCGCGCGCTGCTCACGCCCTACCACGACGCGGCGTGGATCGACGAGCGCCTGTACGCGGCCGAAAAGCGCAACCTCCAGCACTTCGGCTACGGGGTGAAGGGCTTCGTGCTGTCGATGATCGAGACCGCGATTGAATTGACGGAGGGGCGCATCGCCGGAAGCGAGGTGCAGCGCATCATCGACATGGGGCGGGAGATGCTGACGGCGCGGGTGGAGTTGCTGGACGGGGTGGCGGAAACGGTGGAGGCGCTGGCAGAGAACCATCGCCTGATGCTGCTGACCAAGGGCGACCTGTTCGACCAGGAAGCCAAGCTGGCCCGCTCCGGCCTGGGTGACCACTTTTCCGCGATCGAGATCGTCTCGGAAAAGGACGCGCGCACCTACGCCGGCGTGATCGCACGGCATCGCATCAACCCGTCGCGGTTCGTGATGGTGGGCAACTCGCTGAAGTCCGACGTTCTGCCCGTGCTGGAGGCGGGCGGGGCGGCGGTGCACATCCCCTACGCCATCACCTGGATCCACGAGCAGGTGCCCGACGAGGCGCTGCACGGCAAGGAGTTCGCGCGGCTGGCGAACATCCGTGAGCTCCCCGCCTGGCTCGCCGGCGTGGAAAGCCCAGGCTGACCAGAAAGAAGAGCGCCCCGGCGATGCTCGGCCGGGGCGTCTCTTTCTTGGACGGACAAGTGCGTCAGACGTTGAAGCGGAAGAGCAGGATGTCGCCGTCCTGGACGACGTACTCCTTGCCTTCCGACCTCATCAGCCCCTTGTCGCGGGCGGCTTTCACCGAGCCGGTCTTTTCGAAGTCGCCCCAGCCCACCGTTTCGGCGCGGATGAAGCCGCGCTCGAAGTCGCTGTGGATGACGCCCGCGGCCTGCGGGGCCCGCGCGCCGACCGGGATCTCCCAGGCGCGCACTTCTTTTTCGCCCGCGGTGAAGTACACCTGCAGCCCCAGCAGCCGGTACCCCACGCGGATCAGCGTGTGCAGGCCGGGCTCGTCCAGCCCCAGCGAGGCCAGGAACTCCTGGCGCTCCTCGGGCGGAAGCTCGGCCAGCTCGCTCTCGATCTTGCTGGAGATGGGGATGATCTCCGCGCGCTCGCCGCTGGCCTCCACCGAGGTGCGCAGGGCGCGGACGTGCTCGTTGTCGCCCTCGGGGAGGTCGTCTTCGGCCACGTTGGCCAGGTAGAGCACCGGCTTGCTGGTCAGCAGGTTGTACGAGCGCAGGATCTTCTGCTCGTCGTCGTTCGCCTCCACCACGCGCGCCGGCTGGCCCTCGCCCAGGGCGGTGTTCAGGCGCTCCAGCAGGCCCAACTCGGCCTGGGCGTCGCGGTCGTTGCCGCGGGCCGCCTTGCGCGCCTTCTCCAGCCGCTTCTCCACCACCCCCAGGTCGGCCAGCGCCAGCTCCAGGTTGATGACCTCGCGGTCGCGCACCGGGTCGACGCCGCCCATCACGTGCACCACGTCGGGATCGTCGAAGCAGCGCACGACGTGCACGATGGCGTCGGTCTCGCGGATGTTGGCCAGGAACTGGTTGCCCAGCCCCTCCCCCTCCGAGGCGCCCTTCACCAGCCCGGCGATGTCGACGAACTGCACCGTGGCGCGCAGCACCCGCTGCGGCTGCACCTTTTCGGCGAGCAGGTCCACGCGCGGGTCCGGCACCTCTACCATGCCCACGTTGGGCTCGACGGTGCAGAACGGATAGTTGGCGGCGTCGGCGCCGGCGGCCGTCAGCGCATTGAACAGCGTGGACTTGCCCACGTTAGGCAGCCCCACGATACCCAGCTTCAGCATATGTTGAACGCAGTCGGATTCGTCCCCAAACGAACAAGCCGGGCCTCAGATCTGAGAGCCCGGCCGAGCGCTGAACGTACACCCATCGGCGGGTGCCGTCAACCCGCGCACCATCAGCGGTATGCGGAAATCGCTCCCGTGGCGGCGAAGGTCCGCAGCTGGTCGCGGGTGCCGTTGAACCAGTTCTGGTCCACGTTGCCGGCGATCCCCGCCACGCGTCCCTCGTCCGTGTGTTGCCAGAAGGTCCAGTCCCGCCACCCCGCCGGAAGCTTCGGCTCCGCCACGCCGTAGTGCGCCACCCAAAGCGGGTACTCGCTGAGCGCCGCGCCCACGCTCGCCGTCCAGAAGCTGGCGCGGCTGTAGATGATGGGCCTGCGCCCCGTCGCGCGCTCCACCGCTTCCAGCCAGGTTCGCACGCCGCGCGCGATGGAGTCCGGCGATGCACCGTCCGTCACCTCCACGTCCAGCACGGGCGGCAGGTCGCCCGCGGCGAGCGGCACGGTGCGCAGAA
>NZ_DATBNB010000636.1 GCF_036554565.1 Longimicrobium sp.
CCAGCGCGCGCGATCCGCCGGTGCCGTAGGCGTACAGCGTCCGGCGGTGGACGATGAGGCCGTCGAGGAAATCCACCTCCACGCGCCCCACCTCGCGCGGCTGGGCGGGATCGGACACGTCCACCGTCACCAGGAAGTCGCGGGTGCGGGCGCCCACCTGCACCTCGGCGTCCAGGTACACGTGGCGCCCGCCCGCGGCGATCACATGGACGTCCGCGCCGTACACGCCCGCGTCCTCGCGCGTGCCCAGTGCGCGCGCGTCCAGCCAGCCGAGGACGCGCGGCGCGGCGGGGTTGGACACGTCCACGATCTTCATCCCGCCGCCCACGTTCCGCGCTCCGGCCGACTCGCCCGGCCGCGCCGCGCCTTCGGCCACGTACAGGTGCCGGCCGGCCGCCACCGCCACGCCGCTCTCGGAGACCCGGCCCACCAGCCGCGGGGCGGCGGGGTTGGCCACGTCGGCCAGCCACACGCCGACGTCGGTCACCAGGAACGCCCGGCCGTCCTGCAGGACGATCTGACGGATGTCGGTCATCGGCATGGGGGTGGTGACCAGCGCCGAGACGAATCGCGGGCGGGCCGGATCCGCCACGTCGAAGATCACCAGGTTGCTCCCGCCCAGGAACGCGCCCCCGGACGAGAACCGCTCGTCGATGAGCAGCCATCCGCGGTTGATCCACTCGCGTGTGAGCGGCTCCTGCAGCGCGTTCTGGTGAAGGGTGACGCCCAGGAACACGTGCGTGCCGTGCGCCGCCATCGCGTCGATGCGGCCGGGAACGCGCAGCCGCCCGGCGGCGCTCGGCTGGCCGGCGCTGTCGATGGGCAGCACGTGAAGGGTGTTGCTGTCGCGAGCCGCCACGAACGCCGCACCCTCGGTGAACGCCGTGCGCCAGGGCGGCGGGCCGTCGCTCTCCGCGACCAGCTCCACCCCCGAGCCGCAACCCGCCAGCGAGAGCACGCACGCCAGCGGGAGGACGATGAGGGGCAGACGCATCACGCGGGCTGCGCCGGCTGAACGTGGACGCCGCGCTCCAGCGCCTGCTTCACGGGGCAGCGGTCGGCGATCTGGGCCAGGCGCTCGCGTTGCTCGTCGTCCAGCGCGCCCTCCATCACCAGCTCCCGTTCGATGGTGATTCCCGGGAGCGCAAGGGCGTCGCAATCCTCGCAATCCTGCTGATAGCTGCGCGCCTGCCGCAGGCGCACCGTCACGCTATCCAGCGGCCAGCCCTTGCGGTCGGCGTACATCCGCACCGTCATCGCCGTGCACGCGCCGATGGACCCCAGGATCATGTCGTACGGCGTGGGGCCGGCATCGCCCCCGCCCAGGCTGGCGGGCTCGTCGACGACGACGCTCTTTCCGCCGACCTCGATCTCCGTGCGATAGTGCTCCCGCCCGATGCGGGCGACCACGTCGTTGCTCGCCACGTTCTGCATCCCTGGTGTGTGGATCAGCCTTCCTCGCCGCCCGCGGCCTCGCCGATGCGGCGGAACTCGTCGTCCGACAGCTCGACGGCGGCCGAGGCGACGTTCTCGTCCAGGTGAGCGACCTTGGAGGTGCCCGGGATGGGGAGCATCACCGGCGAGCGCCGCAGCAGCCAGGCCAGCGCCACCTGCGACGCGGCCACGCCCCGCCGGCGCGCCGCCTCTGCCAAAGGGCCACCCTCTTCCGCCAGCTTGCCGACCGCCAGCGGGTACCAGGGAATGAAGCCGATCCCCTCGCGCTCGCAGTGCTCCAGCACGCTCTCCCACTCGCGGTCCGCCACGTTGTAGCGGTTCTGCACCGTGGCGATGGGCACCTCGCGCCGCGCGGCCTCGATCTGCTCCACCGTCACCTCCGAGAGGCCGACGTGGCGGATCTTTCCCTCGCGCCGCAGGTCTGCCACGGTGCCCACCTGGTCCTCGGCCGGGATGGCGGGGTCGATGCGGTGAAGCTGCCACAGGTCGATGGTGTCCAGCCGCAGCCGCCGCAGGCTTCCCTCGCACGCGGCGCGGAGGTGCTTGGGATGGCCGTTCGTGGTCCACTGCCCCGGCCCGGAGCGCGTGAAGCCGCCCTTGGTGGCGACCAGCAGTCCGCGCGGATACGGGTACAGCGCCTCGGCGATCAGCTCCTCGCTGACGTTCGGGCCGTAGGAATCCGCCGTGTCGATCAGGTTCACGCCGATCTCCACCGTGCGCTTCAGCACGCGAATGGACTCCTCGCGGTCCTTCGGCGGGCCCCACACGCCCTCCCCCGTGATCCGCATTGCGCCGAAGCCCAGCCGGTTCACCGGGATGTCGCCGCCCACCAGGAACGTTCCGCTCGCCGCCGCATCCAGCCGATCCGCCATCCTGCTTCTCCTCGTCCATTTGATTCGATGCGCTCCGCCGACTGAGGCGGAAGATGTCCCCCCGCGGCGCGTCCCTTCCATGTCGTCAGGAACCGGGCCACGGAATGCGTGCAGACCGAATGCCCAACGAAACGGCGGGGCGAGTGGTCTACCCTGCACATGGATCGTTCACCGGCGTGCCTTGCCAGGACGGCGCGCCGACAGCGGAAAGCAAGATGAGTCCTTTCAAGTTCCTCGGGCGGATGCTCGCCTTTTCGGCCGCCCTGGCGGCCCTTCCCGTGGCCGCGCACGCACAGGCCGGCACCGTCACCGGGACGGTGGTGGAAGCCACGTCCGGGCGGCCGCTGGCATCCGTGCGGGTGACCCTGCACGCGGCGGGCGACACGTCAGCCGTCGCCGGGGCGCAGACGAACGCGGCTGGACGGTTCCGCATCCAGGCCGCGCCGGGACGGTATGGGTTGCGGGCGGCGCTGCTGGGCTACTCGCCGCATCGCGCGGACGCGGTGGTGCCGGCGGGCGCGCCGGCGGACCTGGGGACCATCCGCCTTGCCTCGTCCGTGCTGCTGCTGGGCGAGGTAGAGGTCGTGGCCGAGCGCTCGGCCGTGGTCGTGGCGCCGGACCGCACCATCTACACGACGCGCGACATGCCCGTGGCCAGCGGAGGCGTGGCGAACGACGTGCTGCGCGCGGTGCCGGAGCTGGAGGTGCCCCCGACCGGCGGCGTGCAGCTTCGCGGAACGGCGGCGCAGATTTACCTGAACGGCCGACCGGCGCCGATGCAGGGCGAGCAGCTGGAACTGTTCCTCCAGCAGTTTCCCGCGGACCGCATCGAGCGCATCGAGGTGATCCCCAACCCCTCCGCACGGTTCGAGGCCGAGGGCGCGGGCGGCATCGTGAACGTGGTGCTGCACCGCGACGTAGACCTGGGGCTGAGCGGCAACGTGTTCACCAACGCCAGCAGCCGGGGCGAGGTGGGCACCGGCGGGCGGCTGACGTACCAGAGCGGGGCGTGGACCCTGTTCGGCGGCGGCTTTCTGCGCCGCTCCGACCGGCGCACCACCAGCTTCGACCTGCGGCAGAACCTGCTGGCCTCGCCCGTGACCCTGCTGGAACAGGATGGGTGGCGCGAAGACGAGGGACTGTCCGGCAACCTGGACTTCTCCGCGGAATACCAGCTGAGCCGGGCCTCGTCCCTCCACGCCGAAGGCGCCGTCTGGCGGAACCAGAACGATGCGGACGGCGTGACGCGCTACACCCGGATGAACGAGGCGCGCACCCCGCTGGAGCTGTACGACCGCGCGGTGGACGATTCCCGCAACAGCGTGTCGGCCGACTTTTCGGCGGGCTTCCGCCACAGCTTTGCCGCGGCCGCGCGCCGGCGGGCGACGGAGCGTGGAGGCGAAGGCGCCCAGGGCCGCGGCGGGCCCGGCGGACCCGGGGGGCATGGCGGACCGGGCGGAGCCGGTGGATCCGGTGGGTACGGCGGCGGCCACGGCGGTCCCCGCGGCGGCGGCGGCGGCGTGTTCATGGGCGGCGAGCACGAGCTTTCCATCGACGTGGAGTACGAGGCGGGCGAGGACGAGACGTTCAGCCGCACGCGCCGCGAGCTGTTCGAGAACGACGGCAGCCTGGCGGACGAGCCCGTGGAGCTGCGGGTGCGCGACGACGCGGGCGCCGAGCGCCAGCGGCAGCTGCGCACGGACTACGTGCGGCCGTGGGGAACCAGGGGGCGCGTGGAGGTGGGATACCGGGTTGAGGTGCAGGACACCGACGACAACCGGATGCTGAAGGTGTTCGCGGATGAGGACCAGGCGGGCGTCGCCGCCACGAACATGGCGTTCACCTACCGGCAGACGCTGCACTCGGCGTACGGAACCGCGTCGCGCACGCTGGGCGCGTTCACACTGCAGGGCGGGCTGCGCGCCGAGCACGCCGATACGAAGCTGACGGTGCCCGGGGCGGTGCAGGAGTACGACAACGCCTACCTCAGCCTGTTTCCCAGCGGCAACGTGCGGTGGGACTTGGGCGGCGGGCGCGACCTGCGCCTCTCGTACTCGCGGCGGGTGCGGCGGCCGCGGCCGCAGATTCTGAATCCCACGAACCTCTCCACCGATCCGCTGAACCGTACGGTGGGCAACCCGGACCTGGAGCCGCAGTACGCCAGCTCCGTGAGCCTGGACGCCAGCTGGACCACGGGCTTCGGCACGCTGCGCGCCTCGCCCTTCTACCGCCGCACGGACAACGACTGGACGCAGATCAAGACGGTGGACGCGGCCGGCGTGTCGACGGTGACGTGGGAGAACGTGGCCTCGCTTACATCGTACGGCACCTCGGTGAGCGCGTCCGTGCGGCCGATCGCGGGGATCAGCGGCAACGTGAGCGTCAACGGCGCGCGCGAGGTGCGCAACGCCAGCAACCTGGCACAGGACTACTCGGGGGATGCGTTCCGCTGGGGCGCGCGCGGCAACCTGAGCGCGCGCATCACCGAGTCGCTGGCGATGCAGGGGATGGCGGCCTACAACCCGGCGCGCGACGTGCCGCAGGGCCGCGTGTCGTCGTCGCTGATGACGCACGTGGGGCTTCGCCAGCAGCTGTGGAGAAACCGCGCGACGCTGAACCTGATGGTGACGGACCCCTTCGACCTGTACCGCTCGTCGTTTACCACGAGCGATCCGTCGCACGTGCAGATCGGCCGCAGCCAGTGGAGCATG
>NZ_DATBNB010000637.1 GCF_036554565.1 Longimicrobium sp.
CCCGCAACGGCAACGACTGGACGGACAAGTTCCCCGAGATGGCCGCGGCCCTGGCTGCCCTGCCCGCCCGCGACGCCATCCTGGACGGCGAGCTGGTGATGCTGACGCCCGGCGGCACGTCGAGCTTCCAGGCGCTGCAGAACGTGCTCAGCAGCGGCCGCACGGCGGACCTGGTGTTCTACGCCTTCGACCTGATGCACCTGGACGGGATGGACCTTCGCGGGTCTCCCCTTCTCTCCCGCAAGGAGGCGCTGCGCGGGCTGCTGGCGGGCGATCCCGCCGGCGCGGTGCGGTTCAGCGACCACATCGTGGGGAGCGGGGGAGTGTTCTACCAGCAGGCGTGCGCGATGGGGCTGGAGGGCATCATCTGCAAGCGGGCGGATGCGCCCTACGCGCAGAAGCGCACGAAGGACTGGCTGAAGGTGAAGTGCCTGCTGCGCCAGGAGTTCGTCATCGGGGGATTCACCGAGCCGCGCGGATCGCGGTCGCACTTCGGCGCGCTGCACGTGGGCGTGTACCGCGACGGCGAGCTGGTGCACTCCGGCAAGGTGGGCACGGGCTTCAACGAAGAGGTGCTGCGCCGGGTGCACGCCCGCCTGAAGAAGCTGAAGCGGGCGGATTCGCCGTTTTCCGACTTCGGGCGGCGGGGGCGCCAGCCTGCGGGAGTCACCTGGGTGGAGCCCACGCAGGTGTGCGAGGTGGAGTTCACCGAGTGGACCGGGGACGGCATCCTGCGCCATCCCGTCTTCCAGGGGCTGCGGGAGGACAAGCCGGCCACGCAGGTGGTGCGCGAAGACCCGCGCGCCCTCCCCGCCGGCGAGTCCGCGGCGGCGGCCAAGGGCCGCGCCCGCCCACCGGCGCGCGGTGCGTCCAAGGATGCGCCCCCGGCCCCGTCCAGCCGCCCCGTGCCGCCGTCGACCAGGGCCGCGTCCCCGCGCCGTGGAAAGGCGCCGGACGTGGAGGTGGAGGGGATCCGCCTGTCGAATCCCGACAAGGTGCTCTTCCCCGCCCTGGGCACCACCAAGCTGGACCTGGCGCGCTACTACGAGGCGATCGGCGAGTGGATGCTGCCGCACATCGCCGACCGCCCGCTGACGCTCGTCCGCTGTCCGGAGGGCGTGGGCGGGCAGTGCTTCTACCAGAAGCACGGCGACGAGCACTTTCCCGCGCAGGTAGGGCGGACGACCATCCTGGAGAACGACGGCGACCCGCGCGTCTACACCTACGTGGATTCCGTCGCGGGGCTGGTGGCCATGGTGCAGATGAGCGCGCTGGAGCTGCACGTATCCAACGCGCGCCGCGACAGCTTCGAGAAGCCCGACCAGTTCGTGATGGACCTGGATCCTGCCCCGGACGTGCCGTGGGCGCGCGTGGTGGCGGCGGCGTTCCAGGTGCGCGACCGCCTGGAGGAGCTGGGCCTGCGCAGCTGGGTGAAGACCACGGGCGGCAAGGGGCTGCACGTGGTGGTTCCCATCGCCCGGCGCTCGTCGTGGGACGAGGTGAAGGACTTCACCAGGGCCCTGTCGGCGGACCTGAGCGCCAGGAACCCGGGCAAGTACCTGATCAAGGCCACCAAAGCCGCGCGCAAGGGCAAGATCTTCCTCGATTACCTGCGCAACGGCCGCGGCGCTACGGCCATCTGCGCCTACTGCGTCCGCGCGCGGCCCACCGGCGCCGTCTCCGTCCCCATCGGCTGGGATGAATTGACCGCGGACCTCCGCACGGACGACTTCACCCCCCAGGCCGTCGCCGAACGTATCCAGTCGCTCCAGGCGGACCCGTGGGCGGACTACTGGACCACGCGCCAGTCCATCACCAAGCAGATGCGGGCCGCGGTGGGGTTGACGTAAGGCCCGATTTGCGTTCAATTTGGCGCTGTTCCCGCCAGCTTCTGAAACGTGCGCGCGTGCGTGTCCCCGTTACTTGTGGACACCACCCGTCCATTTCCGTCCCCCCGTCGGCGGGAGGCGGTATGGGCGGCGCAAACGGGTTGTCCAACGGGCTGACCGCGCCCCCCCTCCATCGGTGTGAACCCCTTCCATGCCCAATTCCTTTCTGGTTCGCGCGCCCCTGCTCGCATTGCTCCTGCTTGCTGCCTGCGACGGCCCGAGCACGGGGGTCGAGGCAGCGCCCGAAGTGCGCACGCAGGTCTCCACGCAGGGCGCCGAGGTGGGTACCCCGTTCGAGTTCGACGCCACGCTCGGGGGAACGGCGTTCCGCGGCAGCGGGCTGACGTACACGCTGACGTTCGCGCCGGGAGGTGGAGGGCTGCAGGGGTCGGATGGGCGGATCAGCGGAACCCCGGCTGAACCAGGGGTCGTCATCGTCACGCTGACGGCCACCGGCACGACGGGGGCGCAGGCCACGCAGACCTTTCCGCTGGTGATCTTTTCCCGCGGGCTCGCCGCGCCGCAGCTTCCCGGCGCGCCCTTTCGCTACAGCGACCAGGGCGTGCCGCTCCCCGCGCACTACCTGGCGTCGGCGCTGGGCGGAACGGTGGTGGCCACCGACAACACGCCGGCGGGCAACCCCATCACCGACGCGGGCGCCGCGCTGGGCCGCGTGCTCTTCTTCGATCGCCGGCTTTCGGCCAACGACGCCGTGTCGTGCGCGTCGTGCCACGTGCAGGCGGCGGGGTTCTCCGACACCGCCCGGGTCAGCCGCGGGTTCCGGGGCGAAACCACCGGCCGCCACTCGATGGGGCTGACGAACGCGCGCTTCTACCGGACCGGCCGGTTCTTCTGGGACGAGCGCGCCGGCAGCCTCGAGGCGCAGGTCCTTCAGCCCATCCAGGACGGCAAGGAGATGGGGATGACGCTGCAGAACCTGGTGTGGAAGCTCCAGGTGACGCCCTACTACCCCGCCCTCTTCCAGGCCGCGTTCGGCTCGGCGGGGATCGATTCCACCCGCGTGGCACGCGCCCTGGCGCAGTACGTCCGTTCGCTGACCTCCACCGACTCGCGGTTCGACCGGGCCTTCGCCGGAACGGGCGACTCGAACGACTTCGCCAGCTTCACCCCCGAGGAACGCCAGGGGCACCAGTTGTTCCTGTCCAGCGGGTGCGCGGGGTGCCATGCCACGAACGCGCACGTCACCGACGCGCCGCAGAACATCGGGCTGGATGCGGTGACGAGCGACCTGGGCGCCGGGGGCGGACGCTTCAAGTCTCCCTCGCTGCGAAACGTGGCCGTCCGCGGCCGCTTCATGCACGACGGCCGCTTCACCTCGCTGCACCAGGTGGTGAGCTTCTACGACACCGGAGTCCAGCCCAACCCCGACCTGGACCCGGGGCTGCGCGGCCCCGACGGGAAGCCCCGCCGCCTGAACCTCACGCCCGCACAGCGGAACGCGCTCGTCGCCTACCTGGAAACGCTGACGGACCACACCCAGCTCACGGCGCAGCGGTTCTCGGACCCGTTCCCCCGCTGACCCACGCGCCGTCAGCCTGGCCGATCGACCCGCACGAAAACGAAGCCGCCGCCCCGGGTCCCGGGGCGGCGGCTTCGTAGTCTCGCGGGGGTGGGTCAGGGTCGGGCGGCGCCCTGCCCCGCCGTCACCAGCGCCTCCAGGCGTTCCATGCGGGCCCGCATCTCCGCGAGTTCCCGCGCCTGGGCCGCGTTCTGCGCCTCCAGCGCCTCGATCCGCTGCTGCTGGGCGGTGGTGCGGGCCTCCAGCGCCTGCGCGGCGGCCAGCGCCACGCCGTCCGCGTCGACCGTGCTGATCACCTTGTCGTCGTCGCCCAAGCCGAACGCGGCGCGGAAGTCCTGCGCCATGGGCCCGATGTGGCGGACATCCGTGTTCTCGGTCCGGTAGCTCCAGCTCGTGATGGGCATGGCGCGCAGCCGGCCGAGCACGTCCTCGCCCGAGACGGCCGCGAACAGGTGCTTGCGGTTCACGTCCGAGGCGTTGGTCCAGGTGCCGTTGGTGTGCAGGTAGGCGCCGGTGCTGGTGCTGATCACCGCATTGCTCTGGTTCCAGTTGCTCGCCGCGGAGCCGGACTGGAACGTAACGCCGGTGCTCCGGTTGCTGCTGGTGTAGATCCGGAAGCCGTTGGCCACCCGCCACATCGCCGAGTTCGTGACTTCGGCGTGAATGGTGTCCGTGGTCGTGGACCGGTCGCCGAAGACGAAGGTGCCCAGGCGAGGAGCCCCGGCGCTGGTGCTGCTGCTGGCCTTGTAGCCAAGCACCACCGAATACGCGCCCGTCGCCGTCACGTCCTCGCCCATGGCCACGGTGCCGGTGTTGGCCGCCACCGCACGAAGCCCCACGGCCATGGCGTTGTCGCCCAGGGCGCGGACGTTCTGGCCGAACGCCGTGGAGTACAGCCCGATATTGGCGTCGTCCCACTGGGTGCCGTCGATGCCGCCGGCGCGGATCGCGCCCTTGCCGGGGTACCAGAACATCCGGGTGCCGGAGCCCGACACCGGCGCACCGTTGGAGGCGCCGGAATCGTAGGTGCCGCCGAAGAAGGCGGTGCCGTTGCGGTTCACCCGGAAGAGGCTCGAGTCGCCCTTGCTGACGGCGAACGCCGAGTCGGTGGGGCTCTGGGCGTGGGCGGGCTGAGAAAGCAGCGCCAGGGCGGCGACCGCGAGCGAAAGTCGGAGGAGCTTGGTCATGGCGAAGTCGAAGGGTTAGGGAACCGCAATGGAGAGAGCCGAGTCGGCGACGGTCAGCGAGCCGGTGACGGACACCGGGCCCGACGCCTTCGCCGCGCCCTGCAGGAACGTGCTGCCGGTAACGGTGGCGGCGGGGATGTACCCCCGCAGCAGTGCCCCGGTACCCGTCAGGGTCACGGAACCGTTGGAGATGGTGCCTGGCGCGTCCAGGTTGCCCCCGACGGCCATCGTAAAGCCGCCCAGGCCCAGGGTGCTCGCGTCGCCCACGCGCAGGTGCAGGACCGAGGCGTTCGCGGTGAGCACCGGCATCGTGGCCCCGGGGATCTGTGCGGCGGGGGGCACGATGGCGGCGCTGGTGCCGTCGGGAACCACGCCGTCCAGCCAGTTGGCGGCCGTGAACCACGCGGAGCTCTCCGAACCATCCCACGTGGGCCCCTGCAGCGGGCCGCTGCTGGCCGTCTCGGTGTTCACGTACACGCGGAAGGTAAAGGTCGTCGCCCCGCCCGCCACCTGGAACCGCCACTCCCTGGCCGAGGAGATCTCCATCGGCGCAAGCGTCTGCGCGTAGTCGAAATACGGGGTTTCGGCGCCGTTCAGGAAGGTGCCGTTGCCGTCGGGGTTGGCGACCGTCACCGTACCCGTCGTGGTGGACGGCCCCTGCGAAAAGAACACCTGCACCCCGGACACCGTGATGCCGTCGGTGCCCATGGTCAGCTGGGTGAGGTTCTGCACCCGCACGTCGGTCTTGAAGATTCCCGTTCCCGCGGAATACGAGGTGTTCGTATTGGTGAGCTTCACGTACGTGTCCTGCCCGCCCACGACGCGGTTCGTCAGCGCGCCGGTGCCGGGAGGATCCAGCGTCTTGCACGCCATGGCGGCAGAGGCCACGTGCACCACGCACTGCAGCGCGGCCAGGCGGGTGGGCGTGGGCTTGGTTCCGGGTGCGAGCGGGCCGTCGGTGCACGCCGAGGCGAGAACCACGAGAAACAGCGCGGGAAGCACCCGCGATGGGCGCTTGTCGAGAGATAGCATGGCGTTGACCAGGGAGACGAGCCGGACCAGCGGAGGGTCGGGAGGGTCGATGCGGGGAAATTTAAGGCATCGTGCCGTCCCGTACAACAGTTTTGAACGCGATCCAGGCGTGACCGACGGAAATCGACGTGGCGGGCCAGGCACGCCCGCCCCTGTCAGGCGGGTGCGAGCGCCTCCTCGGCGTATGCCACGCGGTCGCGCCCCAGCCGCTTGGCCTCGTACAGCGCGGCGTCGGCGCGGTGCAGCCACGTGTCGCAGGTGTCGCCCGGGCGCAGCGCCGCCACCCCGATGCTCACCGTAACCCGCCCTGCCCTGCCGGCGTCCCCCTCGCCGACCGCGCGGCGCAGCCGTTCCGCCTCGCGCAGGGCATCCCGCGCGCTGGCGCCGGGAAGGAGCACCGCGAACTCCTCGCCCCCAAATCGGAACAGGTCGCCGCCTGCCTCGCGGGCAAGGACCGATGCCACCGCCACCAGCACGTCGTCGCCACCCGCGTGGCCGAAGCGGTCGTTCACCTGCTTGAAGTGGTCGATGTCCATCACCAGCAGCGACGCCGCGCTCCCCCGCGCGGCCGCCGCCCGCAGCTCGCGGTCCATGCGCCGGCGGTTGAAGGCGCCCGTCAGCGGGTCGCGCACCGCCTGCTGCACCAGCTGGTCGCGAAGCGAATCGATCACCCCCAGGAACAGGTTGGTGAACACCACCAGCAGCGTGAGCGTGACCACGAAGCGAACGGCGGCACCCGTCCCCATATCCACGTACACCATGGGCGCCACGGACAGCACGATCCCGGCGGCGAGAAAGTTGGCCAGCCGGCGCGGGAGCATGCAAAAGAAGAGCATCGCGGCCGGATAGCACCACAGCACGGCCATGAAGCCCAGCGCGCGAATGCCCAGCGGCAGGCCTGCGGCCACCGGAACGAAGACCAGCGCCACCGGGATCGGGAGCGCGCGCCCGCGCCGAAGGGCCTGTGCGTTCAGCGCCAGCATCCCCACGATGACCAGGTTGGCGATGCCCAGCCCCATCCGCCCGCGAACGACGTTGTTGAGGCCGAAGGGGAGCAGGAACACCGCCCCCGCGATGGCGAGCGCGTAGATGATGCGGTCGCGGTACCAGGACGGAATTCCACCCCCGCCGGGGTCCAGCGACTCAAGGTCTGTAGGGGTGACCGGTGTTTTCACAGGCTGAGACCGCAGTCGCGGGAGGGAGTCGCCGAGAGGGAAGCCGGTCCGGCGCAGGACCGTGCCGGCCGGAGACGCAGGTGGCAAACGAGTGGACCGGATGGGTGAGCGGGCAGGAGATACTAACGTTCTGACGCAAGCCCCTGCAACCCCCTTTCCGCCACGCAGCGGGTGAGGGCGTGCGGGTCGTTTACGTGCGTTAACTGCATCGGTCTGACGTGAGGGTCCAATCTCGTGGATGGTTGACACGTCTCCCGTGCGCGTTTACATATGTTAACATGGAGGATATCA
>NZ_DATBNB010000638.1 GCF_036554565.1 Longimicrobium sp.
CCCGACTTGGTGATCCACACCGCGTACTCGGCTCGGGAGGGGGAGCGCGACATCTGGCGGGCGACTGAGAGGGTGGTGGCGGCGTGCCTGGAGGCGGGCGCGGCGCTCGTGCACATGAGCACCGACGCGCTGCTCGACGGCGAGAGCGGGCCCTACGCGGAACATGCGGAGCCGGACCCGGTGCACGAGTACGGGCGATGGAAGGCGCGCGCCGAGCTGCACGTCCGCGCGGCGATGCCTAGAGCTGCCGTGGTCCGCACGTCGCTGATCGTGCGGGCGGACCCGCCGGACGCGTCCAGCGCTACCCTGATCGACGCACTGCGCCGCGGCGACCTCGTGCGCCTGTTCACGGACGAGCTGCGCTGCCCGACCGCCGTCGAAGATCTCGCCGCGCAGCTGTGGGAGGTGGCGCGGCTGCCCGCGGACGGGCGTGCGGGGGTGTGGCACCTGGTGGCGCCCGAGGCCGTCAGCCGGTACACGCTGGGCCTGCTGCTCGCCACCCGCCACGGGCTGAACTTGGCCGGCATCACCCCGGTGCCCAGCGCCTCGTCGCCCGTGCCGCGGCCGCGCGACCTGCGACTGCTCACGGCCCGCGCCGACCGCGAGCTGCGCACCCGGGCCCGACCCATCAGCGCCGCGCTGTTCCCGCCGCGGTGACCTTGCGTGTGCCGCCGTCCCCGCCAAGCTTCATCGGAGCACACCCTTCCCCAAAATAGTGGAGGCCTCCCCATGCGGATGATGCGAACCTTGGTGATCGCCTGCGGATTGATGGTGCCCGCGATTGCCGCCGCCCAGCCCACCACCACGCCTGCGCAGCCGGCGACGGCGGTCTCGGACGCGTCGTTGTCGCTGGCGCGCGAGCTTACGACGCTGATGGACCTGGCGGAGAACGCCAGCGCGGGCGTCGACGTGATGCTCGACGCCATGGAGGCACAGGACCCGGAACTCGCCCAGTTCCGTCCCGTCCTGCAGCGGTGGATGCGGAAAATCCTCACCTCCGAAGAGGCATCCGCCGCGTTCGCCCGGATGTACGCGGAGACGTTCACAGAAGCGGAGCTTCGCGACATCGTGACGTTCTTGCGCACGCCCGCGGGACGGAGGTTCGCGGCCGCGCAGGGGCAGCTGACGCGGCGCGGGGGAGAGTTGGGACAGCGGCTGGCGGAAGAGAATCAGGCCGAGCTCGTACAGATGCTGGAGGCCGAGATGCAGGCTCCCCAACCCAAGCAGAACTGAGGCGCCCACACCGCCTGAAACCGACAGCCGGCGATCCCCCGGGGGGACCGCCGGCTGTTTGGCATCAGGGCTCCCGCGCGGCGGGCGCCGTGCGGGCTACGACTGGCCGTGAAGGCGCGCGTGCAGCAGCACCTTGGCGCGGTCGGCCCGCGCGCTGTTCTCCTGCTTCACGGAGCGGAAGAACTCGGCGAGGTTGCTGTCGCCCTCCTGCTCGGCGTCGTGGATGTACTGGTCGTACGTCTCGGCGCCCTGCAGCGCGTGGAAGAGAATGCTGACCAGGTTGTACGTCAGGTCTCCGGTACCGGTGTTGCCCGTGCTGTCCGACATCTAGCGTTCTCCTGAATAAGAGGTTCGTCCCTCAACTGCCGCGTGCGCCCTGCGCAAGACAGGGGCCGCGTGATGGTGACGAAAACGGGGCTCCTGCATCGCTCCGGAACGCCGGTGCGCGCTCCGGGTGCAACTCGCTGGCGCGGCTCGCGCGCGACGTGTATCCTCTTGGTCCGCGCCGTTCCTGCACCACATCCGCAAGCCCCCGCCCGCCTCACGGAGCACTCGATGGAGAT
>NZ_DATBNB010000639.1 GCF_036554565.1 Longimicrobium sp.
CTGGCCATGATCCGCGCCGGCCACGTGGCGTCCGCCCACGACGCGGCGGAGGGCGGTCTGGCCGTCGCCCTCGTAGAATCCGCCATCGCCGACCCCGCCGCGCCGCTGGGCATCGACGTCGATCTGGACGACGACCTGCCGGTGAACGCGCTGCTCTTCGGCGAGGCGCAGAGCCGCGTGGTGGTCTCCTGCGCGGATGACCAGCTGGACGCGCTGCTGAAGATGGCGGCGGAGCACGGGGTTCCCGCACGGCGGATCGGCACCGTGGGCGCGCCGTTCGGGACCGTGGTGCTCCGCACGCCCGGCGGGTCGATCGAGGCGGCCGCGGCGGAACTGGCGGAGATCTACGAGTCGGCGATCCCGCGGCGGATGGAGGGGAGCGTGGCGGACGTGGAGACGTCGCTGGAGTCGGTGGTGCAGAACGGGATGGAGTAGGCGGCGTGCACCTCCCCCGGCCCCGCCCCGCACAAACTGCGTGCGGAGAGGGGAGACGCCGGGAACGGATCGCACCCACCGCCCGCGTGCACCAGAGCCTGTCATCCTGAGGCCCAGGCTCGCTGAACCGGCCCGCAGCACAGGCTTGGCGGGCCGAAGGATCTAGCCGCGGACGGGTAATCGGCTGGGCGCGGCAGCGGTCAACATAGCCGAGGCCTCGGCTGCCGTGGGGCCCTCACCCCGCCGCGCTGACACGCGTGCGACCCTCTCCCACAAACAGCGTGGGAGAGGGGGTACACTTCGGGGTTTGAAGCGAAGGCAGCCCCGGTGCGGAGGGCCCGGTCCGCTGGGGCGACTGAAGTCGCGGCAACAAAGGCCCGAAGTCCGCCTTCGCGGACTGCACGGGCGAGTCGAGTGCGTGGGGCCGCCCGGAGCGCGATCGAATTCTCCCCTCTCCCGCTTGCGGGAGAGGGGCCGGGGGTGAGGGCAGCCGCGGAATGCGCCGGCCGATTCGAAACGCACCCGAGCCGGCCAGCAGCTTCCGCCCACGCACCGGACGCCGCTGACCGCACCGGGCTGGCTCCCTTCCCCCGCGCAGTTTGCGGGGGAAGGGTTGGGGATGGGGGGCGCCCGAGGCATGCGCCACAGTCAGCGATCCCATGTGAAGTTCTCCCCTCTCCGCACGTAGTTTGTGCGGCGAGGGGCCGGGGGAGGGGCAGGCCCACAGGTCCGTGCCGCTGTCGCGCCCAAGCCGAGAAGTGACGCCCGGCTAGATCCTTCGGCCCGCGTGGTGTGGTGTTCGGGCGGGTGCGGCGCGCCTGGGCCTCAGGATGACAGGCGGCGGCGCAGGCGTCCAATGCCGTGCTGCCCGCCCTGCACCGTCGTTTGTGCGGCGAGGGGGCGCGGGGTGGGGCGCACGTCCGTCGGGGTCGCGTGTACAATGCCGGTTCGGGGCGCAGCCGCTGCCCCGCCGTGTCCAGCAGATCGAGAAAGCCGAATGTGTGGAATCGTCGCGGTCTCCGGGAACCCCGAGGCCGCACAACTCGCTTTCCTGGGCCTGTACTCCCTGCAGCACCGCGGGCAGGAAGCGGCCGGCATCGCGTCGTTCGACAGCGCCACGGGCGAAAGCCACCGCGTCCGCAAGGCCGGCCTGGTGTCCGACGCCATCAAGGAAACCGACATCGCCGAGCTTCCCGGCGACGTGGCGGTGGCCCACATCCGCTACTCCACGGCGGGCGGCGCCGGCCTCAAGAACGCGCAGCCCATCCGCGAGCGCTTCCGCGGCGGCGTGGTCTCGCTCGTCCACAACGGCAACCTCACGAACGCCAACCTGCTGCGCGACCGCCTGTTCGACGAGGGCGCGCTCTTCCAGAGCACCATCGACAGCGAGGTCATCGTTCACCTGATCGCCCGCTCGCGCGCGCCGTCCACCGACGAGCAGATCGTCGACGCGCTCTCGCAGGTGGAGGGCGCGTACTGCGTGCTGATCACCGTGGGCGACACGCTGTACGCCGCGCGCGACCCGTACGGCTACCGGCCGCTGGTGATCGGCGCACTGCCCAGCGGCGGGCTGGCGCTGGCCAGCGAAACCTGCGCGCTCGACATCATGCACGCCCGATACGTGCGCGACGTGGAGCCGGGCGAGCTGGTGCGCATCCGGCACGGCGAGATCGAAAGCATCACGCATCTCCCCAAGTTCGTGGCCGAGCCGCAGCCCTGCGTGTTCGAGCTGGTGTACTTCGCCCGCCCCGACACCCGGCTGTGGGGCTACACGGTAGACCGCGCCCGCCGCGCCTTCGGCCGGCGCCTGGCCGAGGAGCAGCCCGCGGACGGGGACATCGTCATCTCCGTTCCCGACAGCGCCAACTCGGCGGCGGTGGGCTACGCCGAGCGCTCGAACCTGCCCTTCGAACTGGGGCTGATCCGCAACCATTACGTGGGCCGTACCTTCATCACGCCCACGCAGGCCGGGCGCGACTTCAAGGTGCGGATGAAGTTCAGCCCCGTGCGCGAGGTGCTGCAGGGCAAGCGCGTAGTGGTGATCGACGACTCGCTGGTGCGCGGCACCACGTCGCGCGCTCTGGTGAACATGCTGCGCGAGGCAGGCGCGAAGGAAGTGCACCTGCGACTGGCCTCGCCGCCGGTGCGCTGGCCCTGCTTCTACGGCATCGACATGCCCACGCGCGAGGAGCTGATCGCCTCGGACAAGTCCGTCGAGGAAATCCGCGAGTACCTGCACGTCGATTCCCTCGGCTACCTCTCGCCCGAGGGAATGACGGACGCGGTGCGCGAGAATAAGGAGACGTACTGCACCGCCTGCTTCACCGGCGACTACCGCGCCCCGCTGGTGGACGCGCAGGAGGGCTTCGCTATGAGCTCGCACTGCTGACCCTCATCCCCCCCGGCCCCCTTCTCCCGAAGTGCAGGAGAAGGGGGAGAACGGCGAACTCGAGGCAGTCCGCG
>NZ_DATBNB010000640.1 GCF_036554565.1 Longimicrobium sp.
ACCAGTACAAGGAAGTTCAGAACGCCCGCGGCCTGCAGGTGCACACGGCCGCGCAGGTGCGGCCGGCGTGGATCACCTGGAACGTCAACCGGCCGCCGGTGGACGACCCCGCCGTGCGCCGCGCCATCCTGATGGGGGTGAACCGGCAGGGGCTGGTGTCGGGGCTCTTCGGCGAAAGGGGCTCGCCCGCGATGTCCGTCATTCCGCCCAAGCTGAGCCCCGGCGGCGGCGCCCGGCCCATTCCCTACGACGTCAACGGAGCCAAGCAGCTGCTGGCCCAGGCGGGATGGGTAGACACGAACCGCGACGGCATCGTCGAAAAGAACGGCAAGCCGCTGCGGGTGGAGGTGGAGTTCAGCAGCTCCGATCCCATCCGCGGCGACATGCTGATCGCCATGCAGGCGCAGCTGAAGCAGATCGGCGTGGACCTGGCCCCGCGGCAGTACGAGCGCACCACCTGGGTGGAGCGGCTGCGCGGGCGCAACTTCACCGGCTCGTTCTGGGGCTGGGGATGGGGGCCGGGGGTGATGGGTCCCAACGCGGAGATGGTGTTCCACTCGCGGTCCATTCCGCCCAAGGGCGCCAACTTCGCGGGGTACAGCAACCCGCGGACGGACGCGCTGATCGACAGCATCCTGGCGCAGAACGACAAGGCGCAGGCGCAGGGGCTGTGGCAGCGGCTTGAGCAGCAGCTGATCGACGACGCGGCGTACGCGCCCATCTTCCTGGACCCGGAGTTCTACGCGGCCAACGAGCGGTTCGGCAACGTGAAGTTCCGCGGGCCCGAGTGGTGGGAAGACGTGATCTACTGGCACATTCCGCCCAACCGCCGCCTGCCGCGCGACCGCGCGCGGGGGTAGACCCCCCTCTCCCGGCCTCTCCCCCGCAAACTGCGCGGGAGAGAGGTGGGCGCGCTCCGGCAGGGATCTCATGATCGACACGAAACGGCCCTCCTCCACGTCAGGTGGAGGAGGGCCGCGTCTTCGACCATCGTGACCGCAGCTACCGGGAGACCCGGGCGGCGATCGATTCCGGCACCAGCTCCGGGTTCCGGAAGCCGTGCTTCTTGTTCAGGTAGTACTCGGCGATGTGCGCCGCGAGGGGGGCCGCCGTGCCGGAGCCGCTTTCGCCGAACTCCACGATCACCGCGATCACCACCTCGGGCCTGCCGCCGCGCGGGCCCGCGAACCCGGTGAACCAGGCGTGGTGCTTCTTGGGGTCTGCCGAGTTCTGCGCCGTCCCCGTCTTGCCGTACAGCTTGAAGCGCCGCAGCTCTGCCGCGTGCGCGGTACCCCCTTCCTCGATCACCGCGGCCATCCCCTGCCACAGCGAGCCCAGCGTTTCACCGCTCACCCGCAGGTCCGTTTCCACCGGCGCATCGCTCCCCATGCGCATGTGGGGGCGCCGCGCCACCCCGTTGCCCGCCAGGGCGGAGAAGAACTGCGCCATGCGCAGCGGCGTCTGCGAGTTGGGGCCCTGCCCGATGGCCAGGTTCATCACCTCGCTCGGAGGCGGCCGCCAGCCGAAGCGGTTCACGTACCACTCGCGCCCGCTGGGAAAGGTACCCACCCGCTCGCCCGGCAGGTCGATGCCCGTGGCCCGGCTGAAGCCCAGCCGCGTCCCGGCGCTGGTCAGGTTTTCCAGCCCCAGGCGAATGCCCAGCTGGTAGAAGTACACGTTGCAGGAATTGGCGATGGCCCGCGGAAGGTCCTGCGGGCCGTGCCCCTCGGGCTTCCAGCAGCGCGAGTAGCGCCCGGCGTACGCCATGCCGCCTACGCAGGCGATGGGCATCACGTACCCGGGGGTGATGGCGCCGCGCTCCACCCCGGCGATGGCCGTCGCGAGCTTCCAGGTGCTGCCGGGAGGGTAGATGCCCGCGAGCGCGCGGTTCAGCAGGGGGCGGGCGGGATCGTTGTTCAGCAGCGCCCAGTCCGTGCCCGACACCCCTCCCACGAACAGGTTGGGGTCGTACGTGGGCGCCGAGTACATGGCCAGGATCTCGCCCGTGCCCGGCACCATGGCCACCACGGCGCCGCGCATCCCCTTGGGAAACACCTGGTGCGCGTAGCGCTGAAGGTCCAGATCCAGGGTGAGCTTCACGTCTTCGCCCGGCTCCGGCATGTCGGAGACGGTGGGGGCAAAGCGGCCCAGCACCCGGCCGCGCGCGTCCACCTCCACGTACTGCGCCCCCATGGTGCCGCCCAGCGACGCCTCGTACTGCCGCTCGATCCCCGTCTTGCCGATGTGCTGCCCCTGCCGGTACCCCTCGAACGCCTTGCTCTGCAGCTCGCGGTCGTTGATCTCCAGCACGTAGCCCACCACGTGCGCCACCGCCGGGCCGGCCGGGTAGCGGCGGATGGGGTACGGCTGAAGCACCAGGCCGTGGATGCTCCCGTTGCGCTCCTCGAGCTTGGACACCTGCTCGAAGGTGAGCAGCGGCGCCACCGTCACCGGCTTTCCGCGGCTGGTGCGCGAGGCGCGCACGGCGGCCTCGATGGTGGCGGTGTCAAGGCGCAGGAGCCCCGCGACGGCCGACACGCGGGCGCGCACCGAGTCGGCCGGGCCCGGCTCCACCTGCAGGGCGTAGCCGGTCACCGTTTCGGCGACGATCTTTCCGTTGCGGTCGAAGACGGTGCCGCGCGGCGCGGCGATGGGAACGACGTCGAAGCGGTTGTCGTCGGCGCGAAGGAGGAACTCGCTGTTCCGCAGGATCTGCGTGCGGAAGAACGCCGACCCCAGCAGCCCCAGCGCAAAGACGCAGAAAAGGATGCCGGTCAGCGCGCGCTGGCGGCGGGAATGGGGGTGAAACGGGTCCGCGGGGCGGACGGAGAATTCCTGGAAGCGTGACATCCGGGAGAACCGGCAGAAACCGCTGTGAGGGGACGGTGTAAACTTATATCGACCAAGACGTTCGCGCCAGTCGGAACCCTCGGCTGCCCGGGGTGTCTGATCGTTGCCGGGCAGAGTCGCGCAGTGCGTCCCTTGCGCGGCGCCGCG
>NZ_DATBNB010000641.1 GCF_036554565.1 Longimicrobium sp.
ATGTTCATGGCTGTATCAGTCCTCGTCTATGCGTTGAGTTCACGCCGGCGCGGTTCAGAACCCGAAGCTGATGCCAGCCGTCAGGGTGCGGGAGCGCGGGTAGATGGTCAGGTCGATGCCGTTCAGCCCCGCCTCGGGGTCGACGCCGCTGTACCCCGTGAGGGTGAACACGTTCTGCACGGTGCCGAACAGGCGCATCTGCTGCACGCCGCGGAACTCGGGGATCGTGTAGCCCAGCGTCAGGTTGTCCATCCGCAGGAACGAGGCGTCCTCCACGTACACGTCGGAGTAGTACTGCGGGTCGCGGAAGCCGTACTCGCGCACCGACGAGTGCAGGTTCACCAAGCCGCCGGCGGCGTTCAGGGCGTTGTAGTAGCCCTGGCTGGAGGCGAGGTTGTTGTAGACGAAGTTGCCCGTCTGCGCCCGCAGCGTGAAGCCCAGGTCGAAGTTGCGGAAGCCGATGTTCGAGGTGTGTCCGAAGGTCCAGTCCGGCGCCGGGTCGTGCATGGCCACCCGGTCGTCGAAGGTGATGTTCTTGTCGCCGTTCACGTCCTCGTACAGGTCGAGGTCGTTGATGGTGCCGTTGTTGTCGGTGTCGGCGTACACCGGCTTGCCGCTGGCGTCGCGCTTGTGCCGGTACACGAAGAACGAGTTCACGGGCGAGCCGGGCTGCAGCACCTGGATGTTGGCGCCCACGCCGCCGGCGATGCCGCCCACCAGGATCTGCTCGGCGCCGCCGCCGAAGGGGTTCACCGTCAGCAGGCGGTTGCTGTTGCGCGCCGCGTTGAAGCTGGCGTTCCAGGTGAAGCCGCCGCGGGGCGCATCCAGCACCTGCGCGTTCAGGCTGAACTCCACGCCCTCGTTGCGGACGCTGCCCACGTTGGTGGTCACGAAGTTCGAAACGTACGTGCCCGCCGCCACGGGGACGGTGAAGATCAGGTCTTCGGTGTCCTTGGTGTAGTACTCCACCGAGCCCGTCAGCCGGTCGTCGAACAGGCCGTAGTCAAGGCCCAGGTTGTACGACGTGGTTTCTTCCCACTGGATGTCGGGGTCCACCGCCGTGGGGCGGATGGTGGTGATGAACTGGTCGCCGAACTGCGCCTGGGTGAAGGCGTCGCCGATGCGGTAGTTGGGCACCCACAGGTAGTTGCCGATGGACTGGTTGCCGTTGATGCCCCACGAAGCGCGCAGCTTCAGGTCCGACATCCAGCCGAACGCGTCCATGAACGCCTCGTCGCCCACGCGCCACGCCAGCGCCGCCGCGGGATAGGTGCCCCACTGGTTGCCCGGGGCAAAGCGCGACGAGCCGTCGCGGCGCACGCTCAGCGTCAGCAGGTAGCGGTCGGCCAGGGTGTAGTTCACGCGGGCGAAGAAGGAAGCCAGCTTGCTCTCGTCCACGTCCACGCGCGACACGTTCTCCACCGCGGTGGGAATGCCGTTGGTGCCCAGCAGGTCGGTGCTCAGGCCGCGCGCGTAGAAGTACGGGCGGTCGCCGCGCGAGCTCTCGTACGAGTAGCCGGCCGTGGCGTCGACGTCGCTGTTCAGCGCCGCCAGGCGGGTGGTGTAGTTGGCGAACGCCTCCAGCAGCCCCGCCGTCTCGCTGGGGTTGCTGCGGTCCACGAAGCCGGTGGGGCAGGGCGGGTCCGTCGCGGCGCGCTGGCAGGTAGTGCGGTTCTCCACCTGCGACTGCATGACGCTGGGGAAGAAGCGGCGGCGCTCGGACTTGGCCACGTCGTAGCCCACCCGCAGGGTGCTCGACAGCCCTTCCAGGAAGGGCATGCGGTACTGCCCCTCGATGCTGCCCACGCTGCGGTAGGTGGTGCCCTGGTCCACGGCCAGCGCCAGCTCGGCCAGCGGGTTGTTGGGGCCCAGCGGGAACGCCGTGGCCTCGTAGAACCCTCCGGTGGCGGTCTGGATGGACTGCGTGGGGTCGAACACGGTGGCGCTGCCCAGCACCCCGCCCGGCGTGAAGACGTCGTCGGTGCGGGCGCCGCGGACGTTGGCGCGCACGTTCAGGCGGTCGCCGAACATGCGGTGGTTGTAGTTCACCGCGGCCGACACGCGCTCGGTGTCGGAGCCCCGCAGCACGCCCTGCTGGTCCAGGTAGTTCAGCGACAGGCGGTAGTTCAGGTTCTCGGCCGCGCCCGACATGGCCAGCTCGTGCTCCTGGCCGGCGGCGTCACGCTCCACCGCACCGCGCCAGTCGGTGTTGGCGCTGCCCAGGAAGCCCACGCGGCCGGGGGCGTACTGCGTGACGGCGGCGCGGAAGTCGGCGGCGCTCAGCAGCTCGGGCGAGCGGGTGACCGTGGACGACGACACGGAGCTGCCGTAGTGGAACTGCGGACCGGAGGAGGAGCCGGTCTTGGTTTCGATGATGATCACGCCGTTGGCGCCGCGCGAGCCGTAGATGGCGGTGGACGAGGCGTCCTTGAGCACCGTCATCCGCGCGATGTCCTGCGGATTGATGAAGTTCAGCGGGTTGCGCCCCGCCGACAGCCCGCCGCCGGGCTGAAGCGGCACGCCGTCCACCACGATCAGCGGCTCGTTGCTGGCGTTCACCGAGGTGCCGCCGCGGATGCGGATGCTGCTGCCGCCGCCCGGCTCGCCGGTGCTCACCACCTGCACGCCGGCCACCTTGCCCTGGATCAGCTGATCGGGGCTCACCACGCGGCCGGTGTTGAACTGCTCTTCGGAAACCGGCGCCACCGAGCCCGTAACGTCACGGATGCGGCGCTCGCCGTAGCCGATGGCCACCACGCTCTCCAGCAGCACGGCCTGCGACGACAGCGACAGTTCCACCGTGGCCGTCTGGCCCGCGGCCACCGTCACCGTGCGCGAAACGGTGCCGTAGCCGATGCGCGTGGCCGTTACCGTCTGGGTGCCCGCGGGCACGCCCTGCAGGGTGAAGCGGCCGTCGGTGCCGCTGACGCTGCTGCGCCCCGCCGAGGACACGGTGGCGCCGGCCAGCGGCTCCTGCGTCGACCCTTCGACGACGCGCCCGGTGACGGTGCCCGACTGCGCGCTCAACGGCACCGCCCCAAGGAGGAAGGCGGCGAGCGCGAGGATAAACTGACGACCGAGTGCCATGGGTGTGACCTCGCAGAGGTAGGGAGTGGTGCATCCACCCCCGATCGCCGCCTTCGTGTGGCGAGCGGGGAAGCCCGGAGCGGTACCGTCTTCGTCTTGTGGGGCGTAGCAATGTCCTACGAGCAGCAATCCCGGAAGCCTCTCTGGCTCACTTGGCGGAATCGGTCTGGATCGTGGGACGGGGTGCGGCGGAACACGGGCTGGATGATTTGTATCGTAAGCTGCCAAACTCCGAATGTCAACATCGTAAAGGGTTCTGGAGACGGTGGTGATACACGA
>NZ_DATBNB010000642.1 GCF_036554565.1 Longimicrobium sp.
ACGGCGCTCGCTCAGGAGTTCGCGCCCAGGCGCACGACGTTCTCCGCGGCGGGGCCCTTGGGGCCCTCCACGATGTCGAACTCCACGGCTTCGCCCTCGGCGAGGGTCTTGAAGCCTTCCTGCTTGATGGCGGAGAAGTGAACGAACAGGTCCCTGCCGCCCTCGCGCTCGATGAAGCCAAAGCCCTTGGCATCATTGAACCACTTTACCTTCCCGGTCGAACGTTCCATCTCCTACTCCTGCTGCTGCGGTGAGCATGTACACGGCGCGGTGTGCGCCTGGGTGTCCGCCGCCGGACCGTCCGGCGAGCGGCGATCGCTCCTGGGGGGGAGCGCATTCGGGTGCGGCATGAGCACCGGCGCGGGCGCGCCGGGGCCAAGACTCCGTTTTGTGGGCGTGGGGTATTCCTGCGAACCAGGGGCGCGGGAAGGAACCGGGAGTGTACAGCGCTCGCCAGCGGGGCCACGTGCGGAGGATGTGCCGTCGATGAACGCCTAAATAAGCGCGCCCCGTACATTTGTCAAGAAAAACTTTCGCCGGCGCACGCCAACGGCCGTTAGGGGACAATGGCGGGAAGGCGGATGTCGAGCCCCGAGCCGCCGGGGGCGCGGGCCGGGCGGCAGCGCACCTCGCCGCCCAGCTGCGCCACCAGCCACGCCACGATCCCCGGCCGCCAGCCGTCCTCGGCCGAGGGGCGCGGGTGCGGGGCGGGCGCCCCCCCGCGCGGCGCTTCGCCGTCGTCGGCCACGGAAAGCACGATGCCCTGCCCGTGCGAATCCAGGCGCAGCTCCACCAGCACGTGCCCCTGCGAGCGGCGCGCGGCACCCACCAGCAGATGGCCCGTCAGCCGGGCCAGGAAGCTTTCGCGGCCGGGGACCACCGTGCCGGGGGGCAGGTCGGCCGTCATCCGCACCTCCACGGCCCGGGCCCTGGGCACGAACCGGCGCACGGCACGCTCCACCGCGGCGCCCGGGTCGAACACCACCTCCGGTGAGAGCGCCCGGCCGCGCGTGACCTCCACCACGTCGCGCACCATCAGCCGCAGGTCGGTGCAGTCCTCCACGGCGCGGTCCAGCTCCCCCGCCGGCGCGCGCCCCATCCGCGCCTCGCCCGCGGCCAGCCGCGTGCGCTGCTCCAGGGCGAACAGCGCGTCCTGCAGGTCGTGCAGCAGCTCGGCCGACACCTGGCCGATGGCCTCCATGCGCTCGCGCACCGCCACCACGGGCCGGGCGCCTTCGCCCTCCGGACGGGGCGCGTGGGGAGTCACGCGGGCCTCGGCTCGGCAACCAGCCGCGGCGGAACGCGGGACACTTGGCCTTCCCCCACGGCTTCATCCGCCATCTCCTCAGCCGGCGCGGCGTCACCGGCGCGGAACTGCGCGGCCAGGCCGCTGAGCGTTCCCGCCGTCTGGGCCGTGCGGGCGCTGGTGGCGGCAAGCTGCTCCATGGCGCCGTGCTGGTGCCCCGCGGCCGCCGCGGCCAGCCGCGCGCGGTCCTGCGCCGCGCCGGCGATCACGCGGATGCGCGACACGTCGTCGCGCAGCGCCTCCATGGCCCCGGCCTGCTGGTCGACGTCGGCGGTAATGCGGTCGATGAACTCCACCGTGCGCTCCAGCCCCTGGATGATGGACCCCAGCGACTCCGTTCCCGCCCCCGCCACCGCGCCCACCCCGCCGATGCGCTCGCTCCCGGCGTGAAGCCGGCCGCGCACCTCGGCCAGCGCCGCCGACGTTTCTCCCACCACCCCCGCCACCTCGGCGGCGGAGGCCGCGGACTGCGCCGCCAGCTGCCGGACCTCGCCCGCCACCACGGCGAAGCCGCGCCCCTGCTCGCCCGCGCGTGCCGCCTCGATGGCCGCGTTCAGCGCCAGCAGGTTGGTCTGCTCGGCGATTTCCTGGATGGCCTCCACGAAGACGCTGACCCGCGCCCCCGCCGCTTCCAGCGCGTCTACCGCGCCCTCCAGCCGGCGGTAGTCGTCGCTCAACTCCACCAGCAGCCCGCCCGCCCGGTCCACCCGCCGCGCGTGCTCCTGGGCCTCGCCGCGCAGCCCGTGCGCGGTGTCGGCGGAGCGCGCCGCCTCGGAGCGGAGCTGGGCGCTCGCGCTGGCGATGGCGGATACCGACTCTTCGCCGCGCGCCACCAGGGCCAGCTGCTGGTCGGCCTCTTCGGCCGCGGCCGACGTCGCCTCGCCGATTACCCGGGCGGCGTCCTGCACCCCGGCCGCGGTGGAGGCCAGCGTGTCGGAAAGGGAGGCGAGCGAGGCGGAGTGCTCCTGGATCTGGCGGACCATGTCGCCCACCGTCTGCGACATGGCGTTGACGGACACGGACAGGAAGCCGATGTCGTCCAGGTAGCGGTCGGGAAGGCGGCCGGTGAAGTCGCCCTCCTGCGCGCGCGCCAGCGCCTTGCGCACGCGCTGCAGCCGGCGCGTGTAGGCCAGCGGTCCCTGCATGGCCAGCCAGCTGATGCAGAGCAGGAAGAAGGCTTCCACGGCGATCACCGCCCGGGCGGCGGCGGGCTGGTCCGTCATCCCCACCCACCGCGCGATGGGATAGGCCACCAGCGACTGCAGCAGCAGCACGCGCGCGGCCACCGGCATTCCCAGCGCGTAGGCGCCGGTGGCGAACACCAGGAAGGGGAGCACCAGGTAGCCGTGCGTTCCCAGGAAGGCCGCCAGCAGGGCGATCATGAGCGTGTCGGACGACTGCATGACCCAGAACTGCCAGGGCGCGAACCGGTTGCGCCACGCGGCGAGCACCGCGGCGCCGTTCAGGAGGGCCGAGGTGCCCGCCAGGATGGCGGCTTCCGTGAGGGTGATCTCCAGCGCGCCGGTGAAGTGCCCGACGGCGGCCAGGCCAAAGGAGATGCCCACCATGATCCAGCGCGTGCCGATGGCCTGGCGGTGGCGTTCGCGCAGCACCGTCCAGCGCTCGCGCGCAAAAAGCTCGTCGAAATCCAAGGGAGTCGTGCGCACGGGGTACCGCGGGGCGGGGTCGCTGCGGGGGTGCGCGCCCCCACCACCGGGGGCGCCGCCGCCTGTCATTGTGGGTGCGGAGGCCCTGTCGTGTCAAGAACTTGCCGCTTCGGCGGATGCGGCTTCGCGCAGCAGCTTCCACGCATCGCGCACGTGCTCCTCCGTCGTTCCCAGGTTGCCGATGGCGAACCGCAGCACCACCCGCCCGTTCACCCGCGTGTGGCTGAGGTAGGCGCGGCCCGTGGCGTTCACGGCGGCCATGATGCGCTCGTTCAGGGCATCCACCCGCTCGTCGCTCATCCCGTGCGGGCGGTGGCGGAATACGACCAGGCTCAGCGGCACGGGGGCCATCACCTCCCACCCCGGCTCCGCCCCGATCCACCTGGCCAGCTCCCGCGCCAGGCGGCAGTGCTCGCGGATGCGCTCCGCCATTCCCTCGGCGCCGAAGTAGCGCAGCACCATCCACAGCTTCAGCGCGCGGAACCGCTTGCCCAGGGCGGGCCCGTAATCCATCAGGTTGGTGACGGACTCGCCCTCGGGGGTCAGCAGGTACTCGGGGACGACGGAAAAGGCGCGGCGCACGACGTCGGGGCGGCGCGTGTAAAGCACGGAGCAGTCTACCGGAACGAACATCCACTTGTGCGGATTCACGACGAGCGAGTCGGCCAGCTCGGCGCCGTCCAGCACGTGCCGCATCTCGGGGACGAGCGCCGCCGATCCGCCGTACGCGGCATCCACGTGAAGCCACACGTCCAGCCGGCGGCACACCTCGGCGATGCGGCGGACGGGGTCGATGCTGCTGGTGGAGGTGGTTCCCGTGGTGGCGACCACGGCCAGGGGGCGGATTCCCGCCGCGCGGTCCTGCTCGATGGCGGCTTCCAGCGCGGCGGGATCCATCCGGAACTCCCCGTCAGTGTCGATCTTCCGCGTTCCCTGCATCCCGATCCCCAGGGTGACGCCCGCCTTGTCGATGGACGAGTGCACCTCGCGCGAGGCGTACACGCGCAGCCGGGGAAGGTCGCGCCCGCTCAATCCCTCTTCGCGCACGCCCAGCCCGGCGGCCTCGCGCGCGGCGGCCAGGGCGATGAGCGTGCTGATCGATGCGGTGTCGTGAATGGTGCCATGCAGTCCGTCGGGGAGCCCCATCAGCTGCCGCAGCCAGTCGAGCGTCCGCTCCTCCAGCTCCGTCTGCGCGGGGCCGGTGCGCCAGAGCATGGCGTTGGTGTTCAGCGCCGCCGTCAGCATCTCCCCGATGATGCCGGGGCCGGAGCCGGTGATGGCGAAGTAGGCGAAGAACGACGGGTGGTTCCAGTGGGTGACGCCGGGAACGATCACGTCGCGGAAGTCGCGGAGGATGTCCTCCACCGCCTCGCCGTGCCGGGGCGCGGAAGGCGGCAGCTTCGCCGCGGTTTCGCCCGGGCGCACCGGCGACAGCACGGGAAGCTCGCCGACGTTGGCCAGGTAGTCGGCCATCCAGTCCACGGCGGCGTGCGCGTGCCTGCGAAACTCCTCGGGCGGCATGTCGGCGCCGCGCGGGCGGGAGCGGTCGGTCATCGGGGTGTCTGCGTGGATCGGGAGAGCGCGGGCCGGGGCCCGGGGTTCCACGCACAATCTCGGCTGGGGGGCGCGCCCGCAAGGCGCGCGGCGGACAGGGGGAGATAAAAAAAGCTCTCCCCCTCACTCCGCGGCGGGCGCGGGGCGAGGAGGAGAGTGGTACACCGGCCTCACGCGGCCTTCGCGAGCGGCCGGACGGGAGCGGCGTCTTCCACGCGGCGAGGACCGCGCGGGTTGATGATGTCGTCGATGCTGAACGACGTGGCGGCACCGGTCGTCGGCATGGCGGTCGGCGCGCCGGAGCGGTTGATGATCTGCCAGAGCAGGTGCGAAGCGATCGGGTTCATATCGTTCATCTCCGTTGATGTCGGGTTCCAGGTGAGGCCGCCGGGTCCACCGGTCCGGCTCACGGAGATGAAGCTAAACGGGTCGATCGGGCCGTGCGTGGGTCAACTCACCCATCGTCCAGAGGAGACCCGCAGATGCGCACCTGTCATCCCGAGGGAAGCGGCCAAGCCATACTTGCCTTTGCTACATCGACCGCAGCGACCGAGGGATCCGCCACACACCGATCGAAGCGCCCCTGCAGCCGCGGCGCGGACCCAAGCACGGTCGCGCACGACGGCGCCGGGAGCACGACAGCAGGCCAGTCCGCGAAGGCGGACTTCGTGTGGTTGTTGCCGCGAATTCATTCGCCCGACCAGGCCGGGGCTCACACCACGGCTGCGGCTTCGCGACTCGGGCTTTCGTGACCGCTGCCGCGCCCGGGCTATTACGTGGCCTCTGCTAGATCCTTCGGCCCGCGAGGGATGTGCTACGGGTCAGTGCAGCGCGCCTGGGCCTCAGGATGACAGGCTGTAGGGCTGCAAGGAGTTATGTGTGATGCGCCACACTGGCTCCCTTCCCCCGCGCGGTTTGCGGGGGAAGGGCTGGGGATGGGGGGCGCCGGCCCGAGCACCGGACCTGGCCAGACGCGGAGTCCTCAGCGGCGGCGGTCCAGGCGGTTGCGGATGCGCGACACCAGCTCGGGACCCACGATGGGCTTGCTGAGGTAGTCGTCCGCTCCCGCCGCAAAGACGCGGTAGATGGTTTCGCGGTCCGCGCGCGCCGTGAGAAAGAGGATGGGCACGTGCCTCCACGCCGGGTCGCTGCGCACCACGCGGCACAGCTCGATGCCGTTCAGGTGCGGCATGTCCACGTCCAGCACCAGCAGGTCGGGCTTGGTCCCGCGCAGCTCCGTCCAGAAGCGCAGCGGGTCGTTCAGCGTCGATACGCGAAAGCCCTGCGGCTCCAGCAGGGCGCGCAGCCCCTCGGTGATCGTGGAATCGTCGTCCACCGTAAGGATGGTGTGCGCCTCGGCGCCGGGCGCGGGGAGCACCTGCGCGAACGCGTCGGCGATGGCGCCGCGGGCCAGTGGAGGCTGCAGGATGAACCGCGCGCCCATCTTGAGCGCTCGCACCCGGTCCAGCAGCGTGTCTCTGTCGGTATACGCCACCACCGGCACGCCGGGCGCACGCCGCGTCACGCTGGAGAAGGTGTCCCACTCCGCGTCCAGGCTCTCGGCGCGCAGGTCCAGGAACACCGCGTCGGGGCGCACGGTGGGGTCGGTGTCGCCCTCCGCCACGGCGACGCCCAGCCCCGCCAGCTCAGCGCGCGCCGTTTCGGCCAGCCCCCAATCGCGCGCCATCACCCACACCAGCGGCGGATCGTTGCGGACCGGGGGAGCCGCGGCGGGGGCGGCCGGCGCGGAGGTGGGGCGCCGGTCCACCTCGCTCCTCAGTTCCGCGGCGATGCGGGCGAGCCGCGCCCCGTGCGCCTGCGGCGGCGAGGGCTGGCCGAGCGCGTCCTCGGCCTCGCGGGCGCGCACGGAGCCGTGGTCCAGGCCAAAGGTGCCCAGCGCGCCCGCCAGCCGGTGCGCCTCGCGCAGCGCCTCTTCGCGCAGCGGCTCGGAAAGCCGTCCCGCGCTCAGCGCCGTGGCGGCGCGCTCGAGCACGGAGATGCGCTCCAGGATGGGGGCACGCGCACGCCTCCAGACCTGCGCGAGCGCATCGCCCAGCCGCTCGGGGGCGCTTTCCGCCGGGCGCGGGGTCGCGACGGCCTCGCCCTCCGTCAGCGGCATCCCCAGCAGGGTGGC
>NZ_DATBNB010000643.1 GCF_036554565.1 Longimicrobium sp.
GGTGCGTGAGTGCGTTAGTGCGTTAGTGCGGGAGTCCGCGGATCCCGAACCCAGTTCCGCACTCACGCACTCACGCACTTCCGCACTTTCTTCCCGCCACCGCACCCGGTCGCCCGTGCGGTACAGGCGCGCGCCGGGCTCGGCCGCGAACGGGTCCGGGACGAAGCGCTCGGCGGTCGCGGCGGGGCGGTCCAGATAGCCGCGCGCCACCTGCGCCCCGCCCACGTACAGCTCGCCGGGGACGCCCACCGCCGCCGGCCGCCCTGCCGCGCCCAGCACGTAGCAGCGGGTGTTGGAGACCGGCTTTCCGATCGGCACCCGCGAGACGGGGCCGCTCCCCCGCGCTTCCCAGAACGTCGCGACGATGGTGGTCTCGGTGGGCCCGTAGCCGTTCAGCAGGCGCACCCGTCCGCCGGCCACGGCCTGCCACGCGCGCACCCGCTCGGGAAGCGCGGCCTCCCCGCCGAACGCCACCAGCCGCAGCGACTCCGGGAGCGCTTGGGGATGGGCATCCAGGTGGGGCGACACGTGGTGCCACACGGCCGTGGGCAGTTCCAGCACGCTGATGCCCCACCTGCCGCAGGCCTCCCAGAACGACCGGGGGGTCGCGAACATCTCCTCCGTGCGCAGCACCAGGGTGGCGCCGGAAAGGAGGGTCGGGAAGATCTCCTCCGCGGCGGTGTCGAAGCTGATGGAGGCGAACTGGAGGACCCGGTAGCCCGGGCCGATCGCGAACTCCCGGGCGGCGTGCGTGGTGTAGTTGACGAGCGCGCGGTGCTCCACCGCGACACCCTTGGGGGTTCCCGTGCTCCCGGACGTGTAGATCACGTAGGCCAGGGAGCCCGGCCCCGCTGCGCCCTCCAGGTTCTGCCCGCTCTCCGTCGCCACGATGGACGGACAGACGACGCGCGTCCCTGCCGGCACCGGGATCGTTCCGCGCAGCCCCTCCTCCGTCAGCAGCACCTCCGACGCGGAGTCGGCCAGCATGAACGCCAGCCGCTCGGCGGGATACTCCGGATCCAGCGGCACGTACGCGCCGCCGGCCTTGAGCACCGCCAGCACCGAGACCACCATCTCCAGGCTGCGCTCCAGGCACACCGCCACCCGGGCCTCCGGCCCGACGCCCAACCGCCGAAGATGCCGCGCGAGCCGGTTGGCCCGCCCGTTCAGCTCCCGGTACGTCAGCGTCTCTCCGTCGTGGACGACCGCGGCGGCGTCCGGGCTCCGCTCCACCTGCGCTTCGATGAGCTGGTGGATGCACAGGCCGGCCGCCGGGTGCGGCGCACGGGTGGCATTCCACTCTTCCACGACCAGGCGGCGCTCCGCCGCGTCCAGCAGGTCCAGCTCCGAGAGGCGCACGTCCGGGTCGGCCGCGACCTGCCCCAGCACCCGCTCCAGGTGCCTCGCCATCCGCTCCGCGGTGGAGCGGTCGAACAGGTCGGTGTTGTACGAGAGGCTTCCCCACCCGCCGGCGGGGCCTTCCACGAGCCCCAGGCTCAGGTCGAACTTGGCGGTTTCCACCTCCGCCCCCACGGGCTTCATCACCAGCCCCGTGGGGGCGCTGTCCGCGCCCGAGGCGTGCTCCAAGGAGAACATCACCTGGAAGAGGCGCGAGTGGCCCAGGCTGCGCACCGGCTGCAACTCGGCCACCAGCTTCTCGAAGGGCACCTCCTGGTGCTCGTACGCCCCCAGCGTCGCCTCCCGCACCCGCCGCAGGGTCTCGCGGAAGGCCGGGTCTCCACCGAGGCCGGTGCGCAGCACCAGCGTGTTGACGAAGAAGCCGATCAGCGCCTCGACCTCCTTCCTCGTGCGCCCCGCGATGGGGCTGCCCACGACCACGTCGTCGCTCCCGCTGTACGTGGACAGCAGCAGCTGGAAGGCAGCGAGCCCCACCATGTACAGCGTCGCGCCCTCGCTCCGCGCCAGCGCCCGGAGGCGTTCCACCAGCTCGCCGGAAAGCTCGATCCGCTCGTGCGCCCCCCGATACGTCTGCTCCGCTGGGCGTGGACGGTCGGTGGGCAGCTCCAGCAGCTCCGGGGCGCCCGCCAAGCGCTCCCGCCAGTACGCCAGCTGCCGATCCAGCACCTCGCCCTCCAGCTGCTCGCGCTGCCACACCGCGTAGTCGGCGTACTGCACCGGCAGCTCCGCCAGCGGCGACTCACGCCCCTCGCGGTACGCCTCGTACAGCGCCGACATCTCGCGGAAGAGCACCCCCATGCTCCATCCGTCGCTGACGATGTGGTGCATCGACAGGAGCAGCACGTGATCGTCGGTGCCCAGGCGCAGCAGCGCCGCACGGAAAAGCGGGCCTGCCGCAAGGTCGAACGGCTGCCGCGCATCCTCGCCGGCGCGGTACCTGGCCGCCGCCTCGCGGTCCACCTCGCCCAGCCCCGACAGGTCCTCCACCGGCAGGGCGAACCCACCGATGGGCGCAATCACCTGCACCGGCGAGCCGTCCACCTCCCGGAAGACGGTTCGCAGCGCCTCGTGGCGCCGCACGATCTCGCCCAGCGCGCGCTCCAGCGCCGGCACGTCCAGCGCACCTGCCAGGCGCCATGCTACGCGGATGTTGTAGACGGCGCTTCCCGGCACCAGGCGGTCGATGAACCAGAGCCGCTCCTGCGCAAAGGACAGCGGGAGGGGACGATTACGATCGACCGGCACCACCGGCGGCAGCGCCGACCGCTCCGCGCGGCGCATCTCCTCCACGTGCCCCACCAGCTCCGCCAGCGTCGCCGCCTTGAACACCGCCCGCAGCGGCAGCTCGGTGCGGAACGCCTCCCGCACCCGCGAAACCAGCTGCGTGGCGAGCAGGGAGTGGCCGCCCAGCTCGAAGAAGTTGTCTTCCGCGCCGACGCGCTCCACGCTCAGCACCTCCGCCCAGATCCCCGCCATCCGCTCCTCGGCGGGGGTGCGCGGCGCCACGTACCTCCCATCGCGTGAGCCGAACGTGTCGGGCGCGGGAAGGGCCCCGCGGTCCACCTTGCCGTTGGGCGTGAGCGGCAGGGCGTCGATCAGCACGAAAGAGGAGGGCACCATATACTCGGGCAGCCTCTCCTTCAGGAACCCGCGAAGCTCGGGAATGATCCGCGGAGCGAATTGCCCCTGCCGCGGG
>NZ_DATBNB010000644.1 GCF_036554565.1 Longimicrobium sp.
CGTCCAGCGAGGTGCGCCCGGCCCAGATGCGCTCGCAGCTGTCGCACACGCCGCAGGGCTCGCCCTCGTCCGTGCGGTCGGGGCAGTTGAGCGCCATGGCCAGCACGCGCGCCAGCGTGGTCTTGCCCACGCCGCGCGGGCCGCAGAACAGGTAGGCGTGCGCCACGCGGTCGCGCTGCACGGCCGAGCGAAGCGTCTCTGAAACGTGCTCCTGCGTCGCCACTTCGCTGAACTGGCGCGGGCGGTATCTGCGTGCGAGTGCGGTGCGGGACACGGAACTGCCGGGGAACGCGGGGGATCGGCTGCGACGACGACGAATATAGCCGCGTGCCCCCCTCCCCTCAACGGCGGCGACGCTGGGATGCGGAACGTGGCGGCTCGCGTCGGAGGCCGCAGTTCCGGAACTTGGTTGATGCCGCTCGAGAGGACGACGGCGAAGCGGCGAAGAAGCTTGACTGCGCTACAAATGCGCCCTAGCGTCCGACTTTGAGTGAGGACCTTGGGCCAACTGTTTATGTAATCAGCGTGAAACCGGTGAAGACGAGCCATCGTCGACGAGCGGCCGCCTAGGGATCTTCGTCCCACTGTACGCCATGCTGGCCGTCTGGACGATGGATACACCGCCCGGGCTGGCGATGCTCATCGCTGTGGGCGGAGGTATCGGAATGATCAGCACTGGTACCGTTGCGGGCCGCCTGCGGTCACGCCAGAACCGCTGATCGTCTGGTCGTGGCGGCTTGCGATGGATACGCGAGCCGCCACCGCTCAGGTCACGGCCGGCTCCTTCGCGGGCCGCTTCTTCCGCGGCCGGCCGCCCTTGCGTCCGTTCGCCCGGGCGGCCGCCGCCTTCCGCTCGCTGGTGGATGACCCGCCCCTGCTGGCGAACGCCTTGAGCATCGCGTCGCCCAGGATTTCTACGATGATCCCGGCCACGGCAATCCCCACATCGAGTTCCTCCCAGACCAATGCCTCTCCGAAGGGTTCGACCTCGACCTTGGCCAACTCCTCAGGGGTGTGCCCGGCAAGCTCGGAGAACATCGAGGGAGGGAACGCGAAGGCACTCCCCAGCTTCAGCTCTACCACGATCCGTCCCGTGGCCGGATCGTAATGCGCCGACTTGGCTTGCGGCTCCGTAAGCTCCGCGATGCGGGTCGCTTCGTCGGCCGCCGGCAGCATCGCGAAAATCTCTTCGTCAGTCAGGCTTGGGTAATCCATGGATCGCTCTCCACGCAGAGATGAGTTCGTCCTTGTGCCTCTCTACGAGCCGCAACGCAGCCGCGACTTCCCGATCCGGCATCCGCTGCCGTGCGGTCACCATGGCGGGTAAACGGCGCGTGGGCAGCAGAATTTTCACCGCTCCGCCACCATGGTAAACGTGCACGTGAGGCAGGCCGTGATCTCTCGTCCAGATCCAGATGCGCCAGCTCCCTTCGCGGATGATGACGGGCATGAGTATACCTATCGGCTTGGGTTTTGGTCAAGGCAGAGGAGCCAGGCACGAGCGCGCGTGAGGCGCCGCGCGGCTCAGTACATCCGCCACGCGTCCTCCACGTGCTCGATCACGGGCTGGCCGCCGGCCGGGAGCAGGATGGCGACGGCATCGAAGCGGTACACGTCGCGAGGCCGGCCGAACTCCTTAATCCACGCGGCGGCGACGGTCTGGATTTCTTTGCGTTTTTTTCGGGTGATGGCTTCCAGGGGATGGCCGTAACCCATTCCCCCGCGGGTCTTTACCTCCACAAACGCGACGACCTCGCCGCGGCGCGCGACGAGGTCTATCTCTCGGTGTCCTAATCTGTAATTGCGGTGGAGTATCACCCACCCCCGGTCCGCCAGGTGGCGGGCCGCCAACTGTTCCCCCCGGTCGCCCAGCGTCTTGTTGCCGCCGGGCGGGCGTGGGGGGCGGCCGTTACCCGGCGGCCCCGGCACCCTGCCCGGCCGCCACCGGCGGCACCATCCGCGTGCCGATTGCCGTTGCGATCACGGCAATCTGCTCCATCAATTCGCCGAACTGGTCGGGATACAGCGACTGCGCACCGTCGCTCATGGCGCGCTCCGGGTCCGGGTGCACCTCGATCATCAGCCCGTCGGCCCCGGCGGCGACGGCGGCGCGCGCCATGGGGATCACCTTGGCGCGCAGCCCCGTGCCGTGGCTGGGGTCGGCGATGATGGGCAGGTGCGAAAGCGACTTGACCACCGGGATGGCGGTGAGATCCAGCAGGTTGCGGGTGTGCGTGTCGAAGCTGCGCACGCCCCGCTCGCACAGGATGACGTTGGGGTTGCCCTCGGCCAGGATGTACTCGGCCGAAAGCAGCAGGTCCTTCACCGTGGCCGCCATCCCTCGCTTCAGCAGCACCGGCTTGCCCGCCCGCCCGGCGCGGCGCAGCAGCGAAAAGTTCTGCATGTTGCGCGCGCCGATCTGCACGATGTCGGCGTACTGGGCCACCAGGTCCAGGCTTTCGGAGTCGATGGCCTCCGTGACGATCGCGAGCCCCGTCTCTTCCCGCGCGCGGGCCAGCAGCTTCAGGCCGGCTTCCCCCATCCCCTGGAACGAGTAGGGCGAAGTGCGCGGCTTGAACGCGCCGCCGCGAAGGATGGTGGCGCCGTGGTCGCGAAGCCGGTGCGCGATGCCGATGATCTGCGCCTCGCCCTCCACCGAGCAGGGCCCCGCCATCACCGACACCTCGCCCGCGCCAATCTGCGTGCCGTTGTCGAGCGTGACCACGGTGGCCTCGTCCCTCCACTCGCGCGACACCTGCTTGTACGGCTGCGAGACGTGGATGATCTCCAGCACGCCGCTCTGCGCCTCGATGCGGTCGGCGTTCACCTTGCCGTCGTTGCCCACCAGGCCAATGGCGGTGCGCTGCTTTCCGGGCATGGGCCGGGCCTCGTAGCCCATCTCGCGTATCGTGGCGACGACGGATTCGATGTCCTGCTCCGTCGCGTCGTGCCTCATGACGACCAGCATGGGTCCAGATCCAGGAGGGGGAAAGAATTTTGGATGCTCGAATCTAACCGAGCCACCGGTCCCGCGTCCATGGATCAGGGGTGCTTCGGGCTAAACTCGCCAGTAAAGGTGTCGGGAAAGAGATGTGCGTGCGACTCGTGGGGCGGCGGTGGCCGCGAGAGGTGGAGCGTGTGTGGAGATGAGGTCGGTCTGTTCAGTGGCGCGTAAGGTGGGGGTCAGGCCACTCGCTCGCCGTACGGCCAGGCGCCTTCCAACTCCACGCCCACCACGGTGGAGACGCCGGGCTCTTCCATCGTCACGCCGTAGATCCAGTCCGCGGCTTCCATGGTACGCGGGTTGTGGGTGATGACGATGAACTGCGTCTGCTCCTTGAAGTCGTTGAGCAGCTGGATGAAGCGGCCCACGTTGCTCTCGTCCAGCGGCGCGTCGACTTCGTCGAAGAGGCAGAAGGGCGAGGGCTTCACCAGGTAGATGGCGAAGAGCAGCGACAGCGCCGTCAGCGTGCGCTCGCCGCCGGAGAGCAGGTGGATTCGCTGCGTCTTCTTGCCCCGGGGGGAGGCGTGGATCTCGATGGGCGACTCCAGCGGGTCGTCGGGGTCCGCCAGCCACACGTCGCACTCGCCGCCCTGGAACAGCGACTGGAAGGTGCGGTGGAAGTTCTGGCGCACGGTGTCGAAGGTGGCCATGAAGACCTCCTTCGCCGTTTTGTTGATCTGGCGGATGGCGGACGAAAGGTCGTCGCGCGCCTTGGCCAGGTCGGCCTGCTGCTCCAGCAGGAACTTCAGGCGGCGGTCCTCTTCCTCGTGCTCCTGCACCGCCAGCATGTTGATGGGCCCCAGCGCGTCCACCGCCTGCGCCACCTCGCGCACCTCGGCACGCCACGCGTCCGGCTCTCCGTCCTCCACCGGGCCGGCCTGCGTGACCAGCGTGTCCCACGGGCGGCCCCACTCCACCTCCACGCGCTCGCGCGCCCGCACCAGTCGGCTCTCCTGGTCTGCGCGCTCCAGTTCCAGCCGGTGCCGCTCCTCGCCGGATTTGGTTTCGCGCCGCCGGGCCGCGCGCGCCCGCTCGTCCGCGCCGGCGATCTCCGCCTCCAGCTCGCTCAAGCGCGTGTCGAGGCCGGCCAGGAGGGAGGCCTCGCGATCGCGGTCGCGGAAGAGGCCTTCCACCTCGCCGCCCGCGCGGTCCCGGATGCCGGAGAGCCCTTCCAGCGACCGACGCAGCTCCGTCGCCTCCGCCTCCAGCGTTCGCCCGCGCCCCCGTGCGCCCTCCGCTCCGCGCACGGCGTCCGCGAGGGCGCGGTCCAGCTCCCGCAGCTCCCCCTCCGCCCGCGCGACGGCGACACGGAGTTCGGCTTCCTCGTCCCGCGCGGCTTCCCAGGTGGAGTCCAGCTCGGAAAGGGCGGCGGTGGCGCGATGGGTCTCGCCAGCGGCCTCGTTGGCCTGACGCTGCAATTCCGCGAGCCGCGTGTCGAGCGCGGCGATGCGCTCGGCCGCCTCTGTGGACTGGCGGCGCGCGTTCGACATCGACACGCCCACCTCTTCGCGCTCCCGCCGCAACCGGGTCTGGCGGTGTCCGTGCGCGGCGGCCTCCGCATCCAGCTGCCGCAGCTCGCTTTCCGTGCGCCGGACGAACTCCTCGGCCTCGCGGGCGTGCTCCTCGGCGATGGCGGCCTGTTCGGCGACCGCGGCGCGGTCGGCGGCGAGCCGATCGTGGCCGACGCGCGCGTCCTCCACCTCGTTGCGCAGCCGCGCCAGTGCCTCGCGCCGCGCCAGGATCCCCTCGCCGGAGACCGGCTGGCCCAGGCGGATGACCCCGCGTGCATCCACCGTATCGCCCAGCGCATCCACCCGCGCGCCAGCGCCGTAGGAGTCCAGCGGGTCTTCGCCGGGGACGACGACCAGGCCCTGGAGAAAGGTGTCGGCCCAGGCCGCGGCGGCGCCGTGGCCGGACACACCCAGCCCCACCGCGGCCCTCGCCTCGCGCACCGCCTCGCCGACTCCCGGCGCGTCCAGGGGAAGGACGATGAGCGTGCCCCCGCCGTCCCACTCGTCGCGGAACCAGCGGCGCACCCGGCGGGCGGCGGGCAGGTCGGCGACGACCAGCGCCTGGAGCAGCGTGCCCAGGAAAGACTCCACCGCGGTGGCCGTCGCCGCGTCGGCGGTGGTGGCCCGGACGAAGTCGGCGAGCGGGGCAAGGACGCCGGGAAAGCGGTCGCGCTGCCCCATGATCGCCGACACCGCGGGGGAAAAGCCCTCGTAGCTGCGTTCCAGCGCCTCGCGCGCGGCCACTTGGGCGCTCAGCCGAGACAGCCGGTCGTCCGCCGCGCGAAGCTGGTCGCGAACGGCGCCCTCGCGGCCGCGGAGCACCCGGATTTCCTCCCGCGCCCGCTCGGCGGCGTCGATGGCCGCATTCAGCCGGTCGCGGAGCGCGTCGCCCTGGCCGGACCACAGCTCCGTCTGCTCATCGAGCGCCGAAAGCTCCACCCCCAGCTGCGCCTCCTGCCCGGCGAGCCGGGTGAGGAGCTCGGCCGACTCGTGCTGCCGACGCTCGGCCGCCGCACGTTCGCCCTCGGCCGCGGCGATCTCACGCGCCAGGTCCCGCGCACGCGCCGCGGCGGCATCGCTGGCGCGCCGGTGCGAGGCCAGCGTGGCACGCAGGGCCTCGTTCTCTTCCAGCCGCGCCTCCAGCCGCTCGCGCAGCCCCTCCAGCCGGGTGGAAGCCACGCCGCGGTCGCCCTCCAGCCTCGCCGCGTCCGCCGCCCCTCGCTCCGCCCGTTCGGCCAGCTCACCCCGCTCGCGCACCAGCTGGGCGATGCGCATCTCCGCGTGCGACCGCCGCTCGTCCGCCAGCAGGATCTCGCGCTCGCGCGTGTCCAGGCGCTTGCGGACGTCTTCCAGCCGCGCGGCGACCTCGGTCCGCTGGCGCGAAACCGCCGCCGCCTCAAGCCTGCGCTCGCCGACGATAGCCTCGGCCGTCACCCGCTCCGTTTCCGCCTCCCTCGCCACCTGCTCCAGCGCCGCCCGCCGCCGCTCGCCCTCCGCAAGGGCCGCGGCGAGCGCGCTGGTCTCCGCCTGCGCGAGCGCCATCTCCAGGTCCAGCCGGCGGGCCAGCAGCTCGGCGTGGCGCTGGGCCTTGCGGCGCTGCCGGGCCAGCGCGCGCACCTTGGACTCCACCTCAACCACGAGGTCGTTCAGGCGCGCGAGGTCTACCTCCGCCGCCTCGAGCCGGCGCTGCGCGGCCTTGCGGCGGTCCTTGTACTTGCCGATCCCCGCAGCCTCCTCGAAGAGCGCGCGCCGCTCGTCGGGGCGCTCGCTGAGGATGGCGTCGATCATCCCGCCCTCGATGATCGAATAGGCGTTGGCGCCCAGCCCGGTGTCGCGCAGCAGGTCGTGGATGTCGCGCAGGCGGCAGCCCTGGCGGTTCAGCGAGTACTCGCTCCCCCCCTCGCGAAACACCTTGCGGGCGATCTCGATCTCGCTGCGGGGAACGGGGACGCTGCCGTCCTCATTGCTGAAGACGAGCGATACCTCGGCGTAGTTCAGGGGACGGCGTCGGGTGCTGCCCTGGAAGATCACCTCTTCCATCTTGGCGGAGCGCAGGGCGCCCGCGCGGGTTTCGCCCAGCACCCAGCGCACGGCATCGGCCGTGTTGGACTTGCCGCAGCCGTTGGAGCCCACGATGGCGGTCACGCCGTCGCGAAGCTCGATGGTGGTCTTGTCGGGGAAGGACTTGAAGCCGTGGAGACGGAGGGAGCGAAGCTTCATTTCGGGGAGGCGGGGGGGCGGCCCGTGCGTTCCACCATCCTGGCGGGGATCCGGGCGCTTTCCAGCTTGGATTTCATCGGTGCCGCGCTGGCACTGTCGCGGTAGGCACCGGCGTACACCTTCCACCGCTCCGTGCCGTCGGAGTAGGGAACCGGTGTCACGTAGACGGGAATCTCGCGGTTGGCCAGCTCCTCGGCACGCGCGGTGGCGTCCTGGGTCGTGGCGAACTCGCCCACCTCGTACGCCAGCGGGCGAGACTGGATCAGGTCGTACCGGCCGCCGACCTCGTCCTCGTCCACCAGCCCCGCGGCCAGCAGGCGGTCGCGAAGCGCCAGGACGGCCGTGGTGTCGGCGGCCATTCCCGCCATCACCCGCCACCAGACCACGCCGTCCTTGGGCTCGGGAAAGACGAAGAACCGCGCCTCGGAAAACTTGCCAGATGCCTGGGCCGCGAAGGCCGACGCCTCCTTGAAGCTCTGGTAGTTGGCGACGTAGACGGAGTAGGGCAGCGCGGCCCCCTGCGGCTGAGGCGGCCCGCGCTGCGCGGTGGGCGCCGCCGCGGCCTGCTTGGGCGCGGGGGCGGGGGCCTCCTCGGTGGCTGCGGGGGCCAGGAAGGGAATGGCGATGCCCAGCCGCGGCGCCAGCACCACGGCGAGCGCCGCCAGCAGAACGATCAGCAGCAGCACCAGCAGCACCGGCGAAACGCGCTTCTTCTTCGGGGCCTCGGGCTCGCGCCAGTCCGCCTCGGGCGCGGGGATGCCGGCGGGAGGCGCGTAGGCCGCCTCCGCGGCGGTCGGCAGGATGCCCGTGGCTTCGAACGTGGGCGCCGGAGGCGTGTAGCTGCCGGGCGGCGCGTTCCACGGCGCCACCGGCT
>NZ_DATBNB010000645.1 GCF_036554565.1 Longimicrobium sp.
TGCTGCTGTCGTCCCGCTGGTGAACATTCCCCGCTTTCTTCTTTCCCCATCAATGTGAGGACCGGATCATGGCTCAGTATCAACCCATCGTGCAGGAACTCGTGGACCTCATCCAGTCGCACGGCTGGACGGATGAATTCGAGCAGGCCATCCGGAACGCGCGCCGCCGGAACATCCCCGAGCTGGACGACATCCACAACCTGGACGACTACCTGGGCTACATCGACGGCCTGGTGCGGTGGGTGCCCCGCGAGAACCACTCGGGCAAGGAAGTCTACGACCACATCTGCAAGTTCTACTTCATCCTCGACCAGCGGCCCGTTCTGGGCCTGCAGAACCGGGTGATTCCGCACGACAGCGCGCAGCCGCTCACACCGCTTTCGGCGTGGATGGTCAGGTATGCACGCGCAATGGGGGCGTTCCTCGACACCCCGGAGTCGCTGACACCCGAATCGCTCCAGACCTTCCGTGACTCGCCCGTCTACAACATGGACGAGTACCTGGAGCCGCGCGGCGGGTGGAAGACGTTCAACGAGTTCTTCGCCCGCAACTTCAAGCCGGGGTACCGGCCCGTGGCCGCCGTGAGCGACCCGCACGTGGTCGTTTCGCCGGCGGACAGCACCTTCGGGGGCCAGTGGGAGATCCTTCCCAACTCCGGCGTGACGGTGAAGAACCTGCACTGGCAGATCCGCGAGCTGATGGAGGGAAGCCCGTTCCGCGACCGCTTCGTCAACGGGCAGTTCATGCACGCGTTCCTGAACACCACCGACTACCACCGGCAGCACGCGCCCGTAGGCGGAACGGTGGTGGAGGCGCGGGTGATTCCGGGGCAGGTGTACCTGGAGGTAGACGCGCAGCCGGTGGACGGCAGCGCCGACGGGCATCACCGCCTGCGGATGCGGCGGACCTTCGACGCGCCCGACAACCCGGGCTACCAGTTCGCGCAGGCCCGCGGGCTCGTCGTGCTCGACACCCCGATCGGCCTGGTGGCGGTGCTCCCGATCGGGATGGCGCAGGTTTCGTCGGTGGTGGTCACCGCCGAGGTCGGCGTTACGCTGCGCAAGGGCGAGGAAATCTCGTACTTCCAGTTCGGCGGAAGCGACATCATCGTGCTGTTCGAAAGCCGCAGCAACGTGTCGTTCACCGCCCAGCAGGGGATCCACTACAAGATGGGAACCCGCATCGCCCAGGCGTACCCGGTAGGCTGAACGTGCGTCCTGGTCCGGCCGGGCGCGGGGGCCCTCCCCGCGCCCGGCTCGTTTCGCGGGGAGCTGGAGCCTGGCCATCTCGAACGATGGTCTTGCGGAGCGATCCGCGTGCCCCGGCTCGGCTCTGGCGACCGTCTGCACCGGGCGATCTGCGACACTTCGTGTATCACCCGGGGCACGAACATCGCACGACGTAAAAAGAGAGCACGCCGCCGTACGATCGGCGTGGACCCGCGTCTGTGAGGAGTACGCGTCCCCTCCCGCGGGTCCCGGCATCGGCGGTGGCCCGCGGAGCTCCGGCACGGGGTTTCGGCCCTCCCATTCCCCCAGCGGAGCCTGGGCGCGTGCTTCGCGCCGATCGGTTCGTTTCCGCGCCTGCACCTTTCATCCCGGGATGCGCTTCATGAAACCTGCCCCGTAGACCGCCCCGCGCACGCCCCCCTTCCGGCTCAACGCAGCCGGCACCTTTCCCCGCAGAGCCCAAGGAAAGACGCCGCATGGACGCCCAGATCATCGACAAGGATCCGGTGGAGATCCTGAACTACTGCGCCAAGTACCTGGCGCGCGGTGACCGCTTCACCGACTCGTCCACTCCCAACCAGAGCCTCACGCGCGTCTCGGAGCCGTGGCGCTTTCCCATCGTGGAAACCTACGGCGAGCCGGGAAGCATCGCCGACATCTACGAGGGGCAGAACACCGTCACCCTGGTGTACGTCGCCCAGGACGATCCGCGGGCCCAGGTCTCGGTGATCGGCACCTTCGGCAAGCTGACCGAGCCCATTCCCATGCCGCCCGTCCAGTTCTTGGGCGAGCCCACTCCCTACCGCGCGGTGACCCTGGTCCTGCCGGTGGAGCGGCGCTACCGCTACCGCTTCGTGGTGGACGGGCAGAGCGTCCTGGACCCGGTGAACCCGCAGCGGCTCACGCTGCCCAACGGACGCACCTGGTCCACCTTCTTCACGGACTACTACACGCCGCCCACCTCGTTCGAAACCTGGGAGCTGCGCCTGCTGTACCGCCTGAGCTCGCACATCCTTCCCTTCCGGACGCAGGACTCGGAAACGTTCCTGAACCAGTTCTACAACGGGCTGAACCCCACGCAGAAGAACGGGATGCGCGTGTACGAGATGGACGTTTCGGTGGGGAGCGTGAACTACATCGACAACGTGGTGGCCCGCGAGGAGAGCCACCACCTGATCGACTACAAGATCTGCCTGGAGCTGATCGACCAGGTGCTGCGGCAGCGGAACCCGTACGTGGAGTCGTGGGAGGTGTCGGAGCAGCTGATCACCCAGCTGTACGACGAGATGGCGGGCAACCAGGTGGCCGGGTGGGACACCTCGCGCTACGGCAACCCCTTCTACTTTCTGCAGGTGCTGCGGCGCCACACCATCACCGGCGTGTTCAGCCACCCGCGCTACGGGGGCAACCTGGCGGGGTTCGGCTGGGTGTACCTGCAGGACCGCTACCGCGACCCGGACGGCAACACCCTGTTCGACTGGAGCGCCGCGCTCGAGCCTCCGCTGGGCGTGAACGTGGACTACCACGCCTGAGCACCGCCACCATCCGAAAACCCCACCTTTCAGAAACCCGGAAGCCTTCCATGGCGCAACAGACATTCGACGCGGTGATCATCGGCAGCGGGGCCGGCGGGGCGCCCATCGCCCACGAACTGGCCCGGGCGGGAAAGTCGGTGCTGGTGCTGGAAAAAGGACCGCTGATCAGGCCGCAGTACCAGGTGCCGGGCAAGCGAAGCACCTTCAAGCGCGACGAGCTGATCTCCGACGGCCCCGAAAAGATCATCGAGGTGGAGAACGTGGCCAACCGCGGCCAGCCCTACTTCTCCAGCCACGCCGAGCCCGACCTGAACGACGAGCCGCACGTGTACCGCGACGGCTCGGGGCAGGACCGCGCGACCATCGAGGGGTACACCGCGCAGCTCGTGGGCGGGGGCACCAACCTGTACGGCGGCGTCTCGTTCCGCTTTACCCCCACCGACCTGAAGCTGCAGACGTTCAACGCCGGCCGCACCCTTCCCGCCGACCCCGGCGGCGACGTGGAGCGCGAGTCGCGCGACTGGGCGGTGGACTACGACGCGCTGGAGCCGTACTACGTGAAGACCGAGCAGCTGGTGGGGCTGAACGGCACCGTCGCCAACCAGCTCAAGCCGTTCAGCGAGGACAGCTACCACCCGCCGCTGGCCCCCAACCCCATCAGCCGCTACGCCAGGGAGGGGATGGAGATCCTGGGGCGGCAGATCGCCGGGCGCATCGGCCGGGCGCAGCCGGTGGAGCCGTACCGCACGCCGCTGGCGGTGATCACCAGGGACCACACGCCCAGCGGGCGCACCGTTCCCAAGGACCCGGAAACGGCCAAGACCAGCTACGTGAACCGCTACGGCGACCCGCTGGGGCTCAAGTCCAGCACCTGGGTGTCGCTGCTGAGCCCGCTGCAGGAGCTGCCCAACTTCGCCATCTACCCCAACTGCACCGTAACCCACCTGTCCAGCGACAACAGCCGCGTGACCGAGGTCCACTTCCTGGACCCCGGCGGCCAGCCGCGGACGGTGAGCGGCAAGGTGGTGGTGGTGGCCTGCTCGGCGATCGAGTCGGTGCGGCTGCTCAAGCTTTCGGCGCTGCTCGACGCCAACTTCGACCGGCGCATCCACCAGAACGACCTGCTGGGGGCGTACTTCCTGACGCACGCCTTCGGCGGCGCCGCCGCGCTCACCCCCGACCGCTCCGACAAGTCCAAGGCGCTGGACGCCGACTGGGCCACCGACTGCTGCAACGACGACGCCTTCCTGAAGGCCGAGGGCTTGTGGGCCGGCGCCACCCTGTACAACAACACCTCCGACTCCGCCCTCCCCCTGTCGCTGTTCCGCACCATCGGCGACATGGACCTGGACAACCTGTGGCAGGGGCTTACGCAGGACCCGGCGCTCAAGGGGCAGAAGCTCATCGAGCACCTGGACATGACGCTGGGGCGCAAGCTCTCCATCACGTTCATGGCCAACCAGGTGCCGCAGCGCGGCAACCGCATCCTCCTGCACCCCACCATCCGCGACAAGTGGAACCGTCCGGTGGCGTACATCGAGAAGGGGTGGCATTCGCACGACATCCACCTGATGAACCACCTGGCCCAGCAGTGCGGCGACGTGCTGCGCTTCGGCTGCGCGCCCAAGACGCTCAACTGGCCCATCCTGGGGCAGGGCGGCAGCTACCAGGCGCCCAACGGGCTGGTGCGCATCGCCAACCACGTGCTGGGCGGCGCGCGCTTCGGCACCCGGCCCGACGACTCGGTGCTGGACCCCGACTGCCGCGCCTGGAGCTTCGACAACCTGTACGTGACCGACGGCGCCTTCATGCCTACCTCGGGGAGCGGCAACCCCACGCACACCATCGAAGCCAACTCGTTCCGCGTCGCCGACGCGCTCCTCAAGGCCATCTAACCGCGCCCCGCGCCCGGGAGAACCATGGACAGAGTCTTCAATGACATTGCCACCAGCCCCGAGAACGAGATCTTCAAGGTCGTCTTCTACCCCGACCGCATCTACCACGAAGCGGCGCTCGACGCCACCGCCAGCCCGCGCTACCGCTACAACGTGCGCGAGGTGCGCGGCAAGCACGACATCAACGTGATGAAGGGCGAGGTGTACATGGACGGCCGCTTCCTCACCAACTTCGTGCGCATCGAGTACCGCTCCAGCCGGCTGATCGAGGTGGTGCGGGCCAAGGGGCGCTTCGTGGGCTCGAAGCTGCGTGCCTGGGTGCAGCTGGCGCCCACCGGGAGCACCCCGGTAGACGCCACGGTCACCCTGACGTACAGCCGCAAGATCGACGCGTACCGGGTGGAGCTCTGGCGCACGGTGGAGCCGCTTCCCGGGCAGTCGCACGACTTCCGGGTGGGGTCGATGATCGGCCGCGACGGGAGCATCACCCGCGTGGCCGCCTTCGACGAGGCGCTGGCCGAGCTGAAGCCGCTGAAGGTGGTGAACCTGTCGCTGCGCGAGAACGTGGTGAACGAGCCGTACGGGTACCGCATCGACGACGCCGACGCCGAGTGGGACAACGACTACGCGCGCTCGCACCAGGAGCCGCGCAACCCGGAGCCCAGCTCCGACGAGAACACCGTGTACGACAAGGACTACACGCTGGACTTCCAGCGCGGGTGGTTCCTGGACGCGCACGACGTGGAGCCCGTACGCTACCGCAACGCCATGATGGACCCCGACAACCCGGAGCGGGGCGACGACAACATCGTGGAGATGCGCTGGCTGCTGCAGCGCGAGATGGGCGCCACCCTGGTCTACTTCCACGAGGTGACGGTGACTCCCGGCTCGTACGAGGGCTCGCACCGCCACATCGGCTCCGAGGAGCTGTACTACATCGTGTCGGGCGAGGGGATCGCCTACATGGGCTACGGCGACGATCCGGACATCAGCGACACCGACTTCAAGACGGTGCAGAAGCAGATCTACGGCATCGGCACGCGGCGCATGAAGGAGCTGCCGGTGAGCGCCGGCAAGGTGATCTACACCAAGAGCGGCGGGATGCACGGCATCCGCTGCAACCCGGGGGGCGAGCCGCTGAAGTTCGTGGCCTTCGGCTACCACACCGCATGACCCGTCCTCTCATCCCCGACCACGCCGAGCCCGCGAGCGCGCCATGCAACTCGTCGACGACAATGTGCCGCTGAACCTCACGATCAGCCCGGTGCTGCCGGGCGCCCCCGCCCCCAGGCCGGCGGGCGGGATCATCGCCTCCGACGACGTACGGGTGGTGCCCCCCGGCACCACGCCCAACTACAACCGCGCCAACCCGCTGCTGCGGCTGCTGGACCTGGCGGCCCAGAGCCACCTGTCGGCGGAGCGCGAGCTGTACCTCGACGCGTCGCTGCAGATGCTGATTCCGTTTTCGCACCTGGAGCTGTACGGACCGCAGGGCGCCGGCTACCAAGTGACCGATCCGCGCCGGCAGGACGACAAGACCGACTTCCAGAAGCAGAACATCGCCAGCTTCGTGACCACCGACGCCTACCTGTCGCGCGGCTGGGTGAGCGCGGGCGACTGGACGGGCCCGTTCCTGAAGCTGTCGTACAGCGGCGACCCGGACTCGCCGCTGGGCGCGGCGGCGGGGCGGCCTCTGGGCGAGAGCATCAGGGTGTGGCTGCGGGTGGCGGGGACGGCCACCGCCAGCGCGCTGCGCGTACCCTACAACGACGCCACCGCTCGCTACGAGCTGGAGATCTGGGGGTACCCCGGAAGTGACCTCGACAAGCTGCTGGGCGACAAGGGGCGCGGCGCGCTGCAGCGCGGCGAGCTGGTGTGCCGTCCCGACCTGGTGCAGGGCACCTGGGCCGACTTCCAGCGCGACGGACTGGACGGCAGGAACGTGCTCGAGGTGGCGCCCGGCCACGCCATGCACCCGCTGCTCCCGCTGCACGTGGAGGTGGCGTGGGCCGACGACGCCGAACGCACCTGGGACTCGCTGGGCGGCGCCAACTACCAGTACGAGTTCAACATGACGCTGCGGGGATGGAACAGCTACCTGAG
>NZ_DATBNB010000646.1 GCF_036554565.1 Longimicrobium sp.
TCTGCACCGCCGCGGGGGCGCAGGCCGCGGCGGCCATCAGCGCCAGCGCGGCGGTCGGATTGCGGATCTGCATGATGATGCCTCGATCAGTGGATGTTCGGAGCGGTCCCGGATTCTTCGCCGCACGACCAGCTCCGGGCAAAATCGCAAGGAGCGACGGGATCGGCAACGTCCGGACTACGCCGCACCGTCGCGGCGGGGCTGGCCGTCGCGGCCGAAGTTGTTGGCGTTTTCCTCGATCTTGTCCAGCACCGCCTCGGGGTGCACGTCCTGGGCAAGCTCGTGCAGCTCGGGGTCCGCCGCCTCTTCGATCCCGAGCTTTTCCGCCATCCGGTGGACCAGCGCCAGCATCCGCGAGATCTCGTGCTCGGCCAGCAGGCTCACCTGCAGGTCCAGGTCGGCACGCTTGTCGGCCAGCTCGGCCATGCGGTTCTGGCTGATCAGCACGAAGGTGGAAAGGAAGATGGCTTCTACCGAGGCCGCCATCGCCAGGATGACGAACGACGGGTCGAACCGCGGCAGCCCCGGCACCAATCCCACGTTCACCACGATCCACGTGCCGAACAGCAGCAGGTGGATGTACACGAACCGCATGCTGCCGGTGAAGCCCGTGATGCGGTCGGCCACGCGTTCCGAGGTCCTCTTGCGGCGGTCTTCGGCGGCGCGGCGGGCCACCAGCGCGCGCACGTTGCGGTCGACCACGCGCGCCAGCCCGCGTTGCCGGTCCAGACGCGCGGCCGCGTCGTCCTGCTCTGCCTGATCCACCATCCGATCGCCTCTCCATTCGCGGGGTTCCGGGCCGCGGCGGGAAGGCAAATCGCGAACCAGCTACTCTGGAAGCCTCTTACCGCCCCCGGCCGGCCACCGCGCCCGCGGCCGCGCCGAGGAGGGCTCCCGCGACCATCGACCAGTGAACGGCGACGGCGCGCCACCCCTCCGTCCACAGCACCGGGGGATAGTGGGCGGCGGCGAGGGTGACGAGAATGCCGATCGAATGGCCGGCGGTCGCGCCCCAGAAGACGGCCCGGGCTCCCGGCGCGCGGCGGCGCAGGCGGTGGCCCAGCCACAGCAGCGCGACGGGAACCAGGAACAGGCCCGCCAGCAGTCCCCCGATCATCCGCGGCTCCGGGGATAGAGCCAGAGCCAGTAGCCGCTGATCACCAGGATAGCCAGCGCCACGGCGGCCAGGTCGCTCAGCAGGACCCCCTGGTCGCCGAAGATCTCGCCCGAGTGAAGCTTTTCCAGGAACACGTCGTTGCGCTCGCCCGCGTGCAGCACGCGTCCGCTGGCGAGATCCACCGTCACCTCGTGCACGGCGCGGTCGTCGAAGCGCACCTTTACGAAGCCGTTGCCCGGCCGCACGTCCATGCGGTCGATCCCCGCCGCCGCCACGGGTGCGGGAACGGCGCCCTCGGCGCGGCGCGCCAGCTCGGCGATGGGCAGCGAGGCGCCCAGCTCGCCCGCCCGCGGGTTCTGCACGTCGGGCATCAGCCCCAGCGGGCGCTTGTGGTTCAGGAGCACGCCGGTGACGCAGATGATCAGCACGATCCCCGTGGTGGCGACCCCCAGCCACAGGTGCGAGTAGAACATCCACCGCGCCCACCCCCGCCTGCCGCCTTTCGGCCGGGGCTCGGCGGGCCCCGTCCTCACCGTCTTCGTCGTTTGCATCCGCGTTGTCCCACTGAACGAGTATACGGAATACGTTCCGTGCACGATGGCAAGAAAGCTGCGGCGGCGCCTGCATCCCCCGGCGCCGCGCCGGGGGGCCTTCGCCGCAGTCCGGCACCGAACCCCCTGGATCCATGCACCGACTTCGCAGTGCAGTCGTCGCGCTCGCCCTGCTTGCCGCCCCCGCGCTCGCGGCGCAGGTGGAGCGCAACACGCCGCCGCCCACCGACACCGTGCGCTACCGCGGGGTGGCGTGGCGCAACCTGGGCCCCAACCGCGGCGGCCGCTCCATCGCCGTGGCGGGCAGCACCGCCCGGCCGCTGGAATACTACTTCGGCGCCACGGGCGGCGGCCTGTGGAAGACCACCGACGCCGGAACCACCTGGAGCCCCGTCACCGACGGAAAGCTGGGCAGCAGCAGCATCGGCGCGGTAGAAGTGTGCCAGCAGAACCCCGACGTGCTGTACCTGGGCACGGGCGAGACGCAGCTGCGAGGCAACATCCAGGCGGGCGACGGGGTGTACAAGAGCACCGACGCCGGCAAGACGTGGACGCACGTGGGGCTGCGCGAGTCGCGCAACATCGGCCGCATCCGCATCCATCCCACCAACTGCGACATCGCCTACGCGGCGGCCTTCGGCCACTACAGCGGGCCCAACGCCGAGCGCGGCATCTACCGAACCACCGACGGCGGGCAGACCTGGACGCGCGTGCTGCACCGCGACGAGCGCACGGGCGGCGTCGACATCTCCATCGACGTGCAGAACCCCAACGTCGTGTACGCCGCGCTCTGGGAAGCGTGGCGAAACCAGTGGGGAATGTCCAGCGGCGGCCCCGGCAGCGGCCTCTTCCGCAGCGACGACGGGGGCGCCAACTGGACCGAGCTCACGCGCATGCCCGGGATGCCGCGCGAGGGGCTGGTGGGCAAGATCGGCGTCTCCGTATCCCCGGCGGACCCCACCCGCGTGTACGCCATCGTGGAGCACGACTCGGGCGGCGTGTTCCGCTCCGACGACCGGGGCGCCACCTGGGAGCGGGTGAACACCGAGCGCAAGCTGCGGCAGCGGGCGTTCTACTACACCCGCCTGCTGGCCGATCCCAAGGACAAGGACCGCGTGTACGTGATGAACGTGGGCTTCTTCCGCTCGGACGACGGCGGCAAGACCTTTCCCACCTCCATCCGCACGCCGCACGGCGACAACCACGACCTGTGGATCGCCGCCGACGACAACCAGCGGATGGTGCAGGGCAACGACGGCGGCGGCAACGTCAGCGTCAACGGCGGCAAGACGTGGACGGAGCAGGACTATCCCACCGCGCAGATCTATCGCGTCGCCCTGACGGCACACGAGCCCGCGATGGCGTGCGGCGGCCAGCAGGACAACAGCACCGTGTGCGTTCCCATCCGCGGGTGGAACCACCTGAACGCCGGCGGGCGCAACTTCTTCGCGGTGGGCGGGTGCGAATCCGGCTACGTGGCCCCGCACCCCACGAACACCAGCGTCTACTACGCCGGGTGCTACGGCGGCTCGCTGGACCGCTTCGACCAGTCCACCGGGGCCAACCGCCCCGTGAACGTGTGGCCCGAGAACCCCATGGGCCAGTCGGCGTCGGACCTGCGCGAGCGGGTGCAGTGGACGTTCCCCATCGTCTTCGACCCGCACGATCCCAACACGCTGTACACCGGCACCCAGCACGTGTGGCGCACGACCAACGAGGGCCAGAGCTGGCAGCGCATTTCGCCGGACCTCACCCGTGCCGATCCCGCCACGCTGGGACCCTCGGGCGGGCCCATCACCCGCGACCAGACGGGGGTGGAAACGTACGGCACCGTGTTCACCATCGGGCCCAGCCCGCGGGAGCGGGGGGTGATCTGGACGGGCTCGGACGATGGCAAGGCGTACGTCACCCGCGACGGCGGCGCCACCTGGAGCGACGTGACGCCGGCGGCGCTGCCGGAGCAGACCAAGATCCACACGATGGAGCCGTCGCCGCACCGGGCGGGAACGGCGTACCTGGCCGGCAACCGCTTTCTGCTCGGCGACTTCCGGCCCTACCTGTTCCGCACCGACGACTACGGGCGGACGTGGACCTCCATCGCCAGCAACCTTCCCGAGGGCGACTTCCTGCGCTCCGTGCGCGAAGATCCGTCGCGCGCCGGGCTGCTGTACGCCGCGACGGAGCGGGGGATCTGGGTGTCGTGGAACGACGGGCGCGAGTGGGAGTCGCTGCGGCTGAACCTGCCCACGGTGCAGGTGTCGGACATCGCCGTGCGCGGCCCCGACATCGTGATCAGCACTCACGGCCGCTCGTTCTACGCGCTGGACGGCGGCGCTCACCTGCTGCGGCAGATGAACGACGTGCCGGCGCAGGCGTCCACCGCCCCGGCCCGGCGCACGGCGGCGGCGGGGCAGACGGGAACGCGCCTCTTCCGCCCGGCGGAGGCCATCCTGGGCGTGGACCGCGGCGTGACCGTCTACTACTCGCTGGCCCAGCCGGCGCGGCGGGTGACGCTGGATTTTCTGGATGCGCAGGGGCGGGTGATCCGCTCGTACAGCCACGACACGCGGCCGGACTCGGCGCGCAAGGCGGGCGCGGCGGGGGGCGCGGGCGAGGACGACGAGCAGCCGCGCGCCCAGCGGTTCGCGCCCAACCAGGTGGGGATGAACCGCTTCACGTGGAACCTTCGCCATCCCGGTCCCACCTCGTTCCCGGGGATGATCCTGTGGGCGGCCGACACGGCGACGGGGCCGCGGGTGGTGCCCGGCACCTACACCGTGCGGCTGACGGCGGATGGCCGCGAGCTGCGCCAGGACTTTGCCGTGCGGACGGACCCGCGCCTTCCCGGCGTGTCGATGGCGGACCTGCAGCGCCGCTTCGACTTCGCCATGCAGATCCGCAACCGGGTGAGCGAGGCGAACGACGCCGTGCTGCTGATCCGCGGGGTGCGCCAGCAGGTGCAGGACCGCCTGGGCCGCACGCAGGACGCGGGGATCAGGACGGCGGGCGAGGCGCTGCTGGCGCGCACGGCCGAGATCGAGGAACGGCTGTACCAGGTGCGCAACCAGAGCAACCAGGACCCGCTGAACTACCCGATCCGCCTGAACAACAAGCTGGCGGCGCTGATGAGCCACGTGGAAGAGGCCGACGCCGCGCCCACGGCGCAGTCGTACGAGGTGTTCACGGCGCTCTCCGCGCAGCTGGACCGCGAGCTCTCGGCGCTGAACCAGGTGTGGACGCAGGACCTGGAGGCGTTCAACCGCCTGCTGCGCGCCAAGCGGCTTCCGCCGGTGACCCGCACGCCGCTGCGCGTGGAGGAAGACGGGCCGGGGAACGGCCGCGGCACGGCGGAAGAAGAGGAGGAGGAGGGAGAAGCACGGCGCTGGTGACGGCGCCCCTTCCCCGGGCCCTCGCCGCAGGGTACTGCCGTGCGGGGAGGGGAGATCCCGGAGGCGTGCGGTAGCGAGAGTCTTGGAAGGGCGGCGGGGCGCGCGGGGAGGATCCTGCGCGCCCCGCCCCGTTCCATCTGTCGCCGGCGGAGCGGCCCGAGCCGTGCATTATGAGGAACGTCCGTTCCTCTCGCCTCGAACCGGCCGCCCCATGAACGTTACTGCCTCGCGGTACCTGTCCGTCGCGCGCAACGCCCTGGGGATGGACCTGGCGTGGCTCTCGGAGCACAACGGGCCCCAGCAGGTGCTGCAGGCGGTGGATGGAAACGCCGCGCCCTTCAACGTGGCCGCGGGCGACGCGCTTTCGTGGGAGGGCTCGTTCTGCACCCGGGTGCTCGACCATCGCCTCCCCGCCGCCATCCCCGACACCCGCGCCAACCCGGTGACGGCCGGGCTGGCGGTCACCGAGCAGGTGGGGATCGGCTCGTACATCGGCAGCCCCGTGCGCCTGCCCGACGGCACGCTGTACGGCATGCTCTGCTGCATCAGCCGGGGGCCGCACACCGAGCTGCAGGACCACCACGTGCGCCTGCTGGAGGCGCTGGCCGGGTCGCTGGGCGCCGAGATGGCCGACGAGGCACAGCGCCGCGGCGCCCCCGAATCGCCGCACTTCCGGATTCCCCGCGCCATCGGGGGCGAGGGGCTGCGCGTGGTCGTTCAGCCCATCGTGGAGCTGGCGACCATGTGCGCCGTGGGGGTGGAGGCGCTGACGCGGTTCGACGTGGCACCCACGCGGCCGGACGTGTGGTTCGCCGAGGCGGCGGAGCTGGGGCTGGGGCTGCTGCTGGAGATGGCGTCCGTGCGCGCCGCGCTGGCCCTGCTGCCGGAGCTGCCGGAGCCGCTGTACCTGTCCGTGAACGTCTCGCCCGCCACGCTCTCCAGCGGCGAGCTGCTGCAGGCGCTCTCGCAGGTAGACGCGAGCCGCGTGCTGGTGGAGGTGACGGAGCACAGCTCCGTCGCCGACTACGACACGCTGCTGGCCGGCGCGGACGTGCTGCGGCGGATGGGTGCGCGCATCGCCGTGGACGACGCCGGCGCGGGGTACGCCAGCTTCCGCCACATCCTCGCGCTGCGCCCCGACGTCATCAAGTTCGACCGCGAGATGGTGACGCAGCTGGACGTGGACCCGGCGCGCCGGGCGCTGGTGGGTGCGCTGGTGTCGTTCGCTGCGCAGATGGGCGCCACGCTCGTAGCCGAGGGCGTGGAAACGCCGGGCGAGCTGGACGTGCTGGCGCAGCTGGGCGTGTCGTGCGGGCAGGGATACTACCTGGCGCGTCCCGGCCCGCTCCCCCTTCCCGAGATTTCGGCGCGACCCGCCTCGCTGCGGCGGGCGTTGGCCACGGCAGCCCACGACGACGAGCCGCCGCTGGAGGAATCCGTGCAGGCCGTCCTGCGGGAGGTGGTTACGCGCACCGGGCTGGACGTGAGCTACCTGACCGTGTGGGACCCGGAGCGCGAAACGCTGGAGCACCGAATCGTCTACGATCCCCAGGAGCTGGGCGTGCGCGTGGGGGTGAGCCTGCCGTTCAGCGACACCCCGTGCTACCGCTGCCAGCAGGCGGGAATCCTGTGGACGGCCGACGTGCAGAACGACCTCGCGGGGACGCTGCTGGACGGCACGGACCTGCGCACCTTCGTTTCCGTCCCCGTGCTGGGCCCCGCCGGAACGATGGCGGGAACCCTGTGCGCCGTCGGACGCCGGCGCCGATACCTGAGCGACCCCGTTCTGCGCCACGTGGAGCAGCTCGGCGGACGCATCGCCGAGCTGCTGGCCCGGGCGGAAGCGGCGCGTCCGCGATAGGCGTGCGCGGAGGAGAGACTGCGATCGCGTTTGGGCTGGCTCTGGCGAAAGCCGCGGCCGCCCCCTCTCCCGGCCTCTCCCCCATAAACCCCATGGGGGAGAGGAGAATTCGCTTGCGCTCCGGCTGGCCCGACGCACGCGACTGGCTCCCTTCCCCCGCGCAGTTTGCGGGGGAAGGGCTGGGGATGGGGGGCCCCGGCCCGCGTACCACACCAGCCGAAGCGCACCCAACTACGCGAGCAGTCCGCGAAGGCGGACTTCGTGCAGTTGGAGCCGCGACTTCAGTCGCCCCAGCAGGGCCGAGGCCTCGCACGCCAGAGCGGGTGAACCCAGCAGGGCCGAGGCCACCGCATTGGTGACCGCTGCCGCGCCCGGACTGGTACGTGTCCCCGGCTAGATCCTTCGGCCCGCGAAGGATGTGCTGCGGGCAGGCAGGGTGCGCCTGGGCCTCAGGATGACAATGTGTGGCGCGGCAAAGACTTACACTCTCTCGCGAGGACGTGGATGAAGGCACGGACGTACGGATTCGGCGCACTGATCCTCCTGGCCAGCGTGGGATGCGCGGCGGCGCCGGCGATGCAGCGTGTGGCGGCGTACGCCTCGTCCACCACGGCCGAGGCAGCAGCGGCGGCGATCAGCGGCGAGGTGCTGCTGCGCGACATCAGCGAGCTTGCGTCGGACCGGTTCCTGGGGCGCGCGGTGGCGACCGCGGGCGAGGACTCCGCCATCAGCTACATCGCCCGGCGCTTCCGCGAGATGGGGCTGGAGCCGGGGATGCCCGGCGGAAGCTACCTCCAGCGCGTTCCCCTGGTGGCCACCACGTCGCGCGTGGAGGCGCGGGTGCAGGCGGGCGGACGCACCCTCCCGTGGCGGCAATTGGAGGAGATGGTCACGTGGTCGCTCCGCCCCGACACGCTGGTGAGAGTGGACGACTCCGACATCGTGTTCGTGGGCTATGGCGTGGTGGCGCCCGAGCTGGGCTGGGACGACTTCAAGGGCGTGGACGTGCGCGGCAAGACGGTGGTGATGCTGGTCGGCGATCCGCCCGTTCCCGACCCGCGCGACAGCACTCGCCTGGATCCGCAGGTGTTCCGCGGCGCAGCGATGACGTACTACGGGCGCTGGACCTACAAGTACGACATCGCCGCCGAGCGCGGGGCCGCCGCCGTCCTGCTGGTGCACCAGACCGGGCCCGCCGGCTACCCATGGAGCGTGGTGCAGGGCAACGTGCGCGAGCGCTTCGAGGTGGAAGGGGCCCGTCCGCACGTGCCGGTGGAAGGATGGATCCAGCTGGAGGTCGCGCGCAGCCTGTTCGGGGCGGGGGGCCACGACTTCGCCGCGCTGGAGCGGGCGGCGCGCACGCGCGAGTTCCGCCCCGTGTCCCTGGGCGCGCGGGCGAGCTTCCACGTCCGCAACGCCGTCCGCCGCGTGGCCTCGCATAACGTGGTGGCGCGCATCCCCGGCTCCGATCCACAGGTGCGCGGGCAGGGCGTGCTGTTCACCTCGCACTGGGACAGCTTCGGCATTGGCCGGGCGATCGCCGGCGACTCCATCTACAACGGCGCGCTGGACGATGCCACGGGCGTGGCGTGGATGCTGTCGCTGGCGAAGGCCTACAAGTCGATGAATCCCGCGCCGCGCCGGTCGCTCGTGTTCGTGGCCTTCACCGCGGAGGAGGCGGGGCTGCTGGGCGCGCGCTACTACGCATCGCATCCCGTGATTCCGCTGGACAGCACGCTGGCCAACATCAACATGGACGCGATGAACCCGTGGGGGCGCACGCGGTCGCTCGTGAGCCTGGGATACGGGCAGACCTCGCTGGAAGACCTGCTGGCCCGCTACGCCGCGCGGCAGGGCCGCACCGTGGTGCCCGATCCCGAGCCGGAGAAGGGCTACTTCTATCGCGCCGACCACCTGGAGCTGGCGCGCGGCGGCGTTCCCGCGCTCTCGTTCCTCTTTCCGGGGACCGACTACGTGCACCCGGATCCGGGCTACGGCGAGCGAGTGCGCGGCGCCTACATCCGCGACGACTACCACAAGCCCAGCGACGAGGTGAAAGCCGACTGGGACATGGCGGGAATCGTCGACGACACGCAGCTTACCTTCTGGGTGGGGCTGGACGTGGCGAACGGGCGCGAGTGGCCCACGTGGATGCCGGGCTCGGAGTTCCGCGCGGTGCGCGAATCGCGGTAGATGAATCCGCGCGGATGCGTGGGATCGTACACGGAGTGTGGATGCCGCCCATGACCAGTTTCCCGGGTTCCCCAACGATGCTCGTGCCCGACCGACCGCCGCCCCTGCCGGGGTACCAGCTTCACCAGCCCACCGAGGCCGACGCGGTGGGGGCCCTTCACCGCGTCTTCGGCGCCGAGCGCGCCGCGGAGCGGTGGGTCGCCGCCTGCCGGGCCGCGGGACTGGTTCCCGGGATGGTGTTCGGCGCGCCGCAGCTGGAGCAGGTGGTGAAAGCCCTCTCCACACAGGGCGGCGCGACCGCCACGGTGGCCCGTTCCATCGAGATCCGCATGCGCACCTACGCGCGGCTCGCCAGCCAGGCCACGCTCATGGCCGGAGGACAGCGATGATCCCCGATCCGCTCTTCGACGAGCAGCGCCTCCAGGAGATCCACGACCTGGACCTGCTCTCGCCGGACGTAGACCCCATCCTGCAGGACGTCGCCGACGAGGCCGCGTCGCGCCTGGGGCTGCCCGTGTCGCTGATCAGCGTGGTGCTGGACGAGGCGCTGCACGTGGCGGGAATGCACGGGCCGGAGGGGCTGTGGCTGGCGGAAACGCGCGGGCACCCGGTGGAGTGGTCGTTCTGCGCCACCTCGGTGCGCACCCGCGACGCCTTCGTGGTGGAGAACGCGGAGACGCACCCCGACCATCAGCACAACCCGCTGGTCACCCAGGACGGCGTGCGGTGCTACGCGGGCGTTCCGCTGATCTCGTCGCGCGGGTTCGTGCTGGGCAACCTGTGCGTGGTGGGGCTGGAGCAGCGCTCCTTCAGCGAGGCAGACGTGGCCGTGCTCCGTGAGCTGGCGGACGAAGCCGTCCGCCGCATCGAGGCCCGCCGCATCGCCTGACGCAGCCCGGCACAGGAGACGAGCACGCCCGCTCGGCCATCTGCCGAGCGGGCGTGTGTGCGTTCATTCACATGCCTCCACCCAAGAAGGCTACCGCCCCTCTAGCGGTGACTCCACAGGTACAGGGCGGCCGCGATGGGGGTGAACACCCAGTAGTCGCGCGGCATGATCCACACCCAGGTGGGCGCGTGCCACCAGATGTGCTCCCGCCGGAACTTCCGCAGGCCGAAGGCCGGGTTCATCACGAACCACAGAAAGTCTTCCGCCACCCAGAACAGGATCAGCCACGCCACGATGCGCGCCTCGCCCTTCCACGTGGGCGCGGCGAAGCCCAGCGCGAACGGCAGGTGCACCACCAGCGTGACGAAGACGTGCACGTAGAAGTGGTACCCCGTCAGCGGCCGCGAGCTGAAGAACAGCCGCGTCCAGCGGTTCTCCACCCGCCAGGTGGGGAGGGCGGCGGCCCACCCCGCCGTTCCCTCGATCTGAATCTCCAGCTGCGCGAACGCGGCCCCCGCGGCCAGGACCATCGCGAAAAAAGACAGGTGCTCCAACGGCGCGTCTCCTGTTCGTGCAAAAGGGTGATCAGACGGGCGGCGGGGCGGAGCACGACGTGTGCTCCGCCCCGCTTTGCGTCAGCTGGCGTACGGCAGGCCGCCGCGACGGCGGGGGGGGGAAGCAGATGCGCGGCCTGCCGTACCCCCGTCAGCGGCTCAGCAGCAGGGCCCGTTGGAGGGGTTGCACTTTCCGCCGCAGTACCCGCCGCTTCCGTCCACCCAGTATTGCAGTTCCGAGCCCTCGCCCTCCACGGCGTGCGCGCGGTCCGCCGCCCACCCGATGCCGCCCATCAGTCCTGCCGCCGCCAACACGATCCAGCGAGCCCGCTTCAGCTTGGAGATCATTTGGTGATCCTGGTCACGAGTAGTAAAGAAAACCTCACGGTCACTGAGCTTCCCCCGTCCCGCCCTGCCCCGCCAATGCTTGCCGCAGCGCCGGACGGACGGCCGCCAGGCGCCCCGCCACGCGCGACTCCGAGTCGCCCGCAAAAAAGATCCTTTCGATTCTGCCGTCCTTCAGCAGGTACATCGCCGGGGTTCGCGCCGCCCCGAAACGGTCGCGGTAGGCGCCCCTGTCCAGGAAGGCCAACTCGGCCTTCACCCTCTCGCGGCGGAAGAACGCCGGAACCCACCCCTGGTGCGTCGTTCCCACGGCCACCGCGACCACGGCGACCTCCGGATGCGACGCCTGCACCCGCCGCAGCTCGGCCGCCGGGGCGGCGCAGGTCAGGTAGTCCTCGGTCCGGAACACCCAGGCGAGCACCGGCTGCCCGGGTTTCCCGGCCGCGATCGGAAACACGTCGCCGGGTCCCGGAGCGGGGCGCGCCCGGCCCGCGGCCGCCACCGTCACCAGCGCGGCGAGGGCCAGGCCGGTGGCGATCAGCGCGCCCTTAGTTGCGCGACGGCCCATACGCTGGGCACCTCCGAGGCAGGATGGACGAAATAGAGCGCGCCGCTCCGCGGATCGGTGGCCAGCAGCTGCGGCGTGTCCCGCAGTTCGAAGAGCCGCCGGCCCTCGGCCGACATGCGCAGCAGCCGCCAGTGGATGGCCGGGCCGTCCCGGTCCTGGTACTGGATCAGCCACCCGCCGTCACCGGTCCGGAATGCGTGCGAGACCAGCGAAAAGGAGCTGAGCCAGGCGTGCGTCTGCTCGCGCGTGGGCCGCCGCGGCATGCTGGCGCGTGGGGAGCGGAAATGCTGAAAGGGGATGGCGATGCGGCCCAGCGGCGCACCCGAGGGAGAAAGGAGCGACAGGGTGTCGCTGAGCGAATGCACGAGGGCGATGGTGTCGCCGTACACGGTGGCGTCAGCGAACCCCGCGGTCATGGAGCTTCCGCGGGCCATCCCGGGCGCGCCGGGGTCGGGATGGAAGCGCCGGAGCACGCGCCCCGTGCGGGGATCGAACAGGTGCAGCAGCGGACCCGCCTTGTCGCGGCCCCGGCCCACCAGCAGGAGCAGGGAGCCGCCGATGACCTCGGCGTCGTACAGCGGCATCACTTCCGTCTGCCAGGTGCGCAGCACGCGCGCCCCCGCCGAGTCGTAGACGGCCAGCTTCCCCGAAACGTCGACGGCGGCGATTTCGCCCGACGAAAGCCGCAGCGCCGCCACCAGCCCGTCGAACTCGCCGGGTCCTCTCCCCCGTGCGCCGAACTGGCCCCGCAGCCGCCCGGCCGGGTCGTACAGCCGGCCCTGCGCTTCGCGCCGGTCGGCCACCAGGAACCCGCCGCCCGGATCGTGGTGAAGCACGGGGGCCACGGTGATCACCGTTTCGCTTTCCTGCAGCCGGATTTCCGGTCCCCAGGTTACGACATCGTCCAGCTTGCGCGTGGGCCACGCCTGGGGCCCGGCCTCGGCCTCGGAACACGCGGCCACGCCGACGATCAGCAGCGCCGCGGCCCTTTGGCGGACGGGGTTCCTCCTGGGCGGGCAGGTGGGGAGGGGTTGCACGCGGGGCCGGGTCGGGGGAGGGGGACGCGCGGTCGAAGCGCGTGTCTCCATACGTAAGTTCCCGACCCTCAGGCCGTCAATAGCGGAATCTTCATGTCCTGAAAAGTGCGGAGCAGCCCTCTGCGTCAGGGCATCGTCAGCCCGCCATCCAGCGCCACGTACTGGCCCGTGGCAAAGCCCATCAGGTCCGACGCCAGCGCCGCGACCGCGCGGCCGATGTCGTGCGGCTCGCCCAGACGGCGCAGGGGCGTGGCGCCGCGCACGATCTCCTGCACCTCGGGGGTGGTGGGCTCCGACGCCGCGGTGGTCATGATCAGCCCGCCCGCGATCATGTTCACGGTGACGTTCTCCGGCCCCAGCTCCGCCGCCAGGTTGCGGCTGAAGCCCAGCAGGGCGCTCTTGGCCGTGGTGTAGGCGTGGTACTGCACCACGGGATGGGTGATGAGGTTGGTGAGGATGTTCACGATGCGCCCGCCGCCGCGCGCCCGGAAGTGGGGAAGCACGGCCTGGCAGGTGTTCACGGCGGCGCGCACGGTGCCGTCGATCTGCTCCTGGAAGCCCCCCCACTCCATCGTCTCGAAGCGCGGGTTGGCGACGGGATCGAAGCGGTAGTTGAAGAGCGCGTTGTTGACGAGCACGTCCACCCCGCCGAACTCCTCCGCCAGCCGGTCCGCCATCGCCCGGACGGCGTGTGGATCGCGCACGTCTGCCGCCAGCGCCACGGCCCGGCCGCCCGCCGCCTGGATGGACGACACCACCTCGCCCGCCGCATCGGGGCTCTGGAAGTAGTTGACGCCCACCGCGGCCCCGTGCGCCGCCAGCTCCCGCGCGATCGCCGCGCCGATCCCCCGCGAGGCGCCGGTTACCAGCGCCACCTTTCCGTTCAGCAGCATCCCGTCGATCTCCCTGTGGCCGTGGCGGTTGAGTGCCCGCAGCGTGGCAATCACCGGGCCGGGCGCGCGTGGAATGCCGGTTTCAGGACGAGACGCTGTGGCTGAGCCACGCGCTGATGGCGGAGCTGGATGGGGAACGATGAATGTGCGGGCAACGCTCAGAGGCTGCCCGCCGCCTTTGTCTCGTACGTTTTCTGGTCGAGAGGGCAATCGACAAGATCCAGAAACTCGTTCCGGGAAACCCCGCACTGCTTTGCCATCTGCGCAAGAAGCGATGTGTTGAGCTCCCGCCTACCGTGGCTCGTTTTCGTCCGTATCCTGGACTTGAGGCCTGCTTGGGTGTGGTAGACGAAGTAGCGGTGGTGCGTGTCTACCTGGCGAAATCCCTTCCGCCGGAGAGCCGCCTCTACATCGATCTGCTTACGCATCGTCACCCTGCACGGCCAGGCGTTCGCGAAGCAGTCTGCCGAGCGACGCGGCACCGGCGGTAAGCTGCGCCTCGTCTGCTTCCGCGTACTCCAGCCACATCATCTCGATCTGCTCGATTAGATCCGTGAGCACGTCTGCGCACGTCCCGCCGTAGGCGTGGATGTCCAACTCGGCATCATGAACCACCAGCAGCTGCCCGTCCGTCCGGTCGACGGGAAATGCGCGCGCTCCGTCCCTGAACCGCAGACGCCGTCTCGTGCCCGAGATTTCTTCCAGAATGATCGGTGACACGTTCCGCCTCCCGGTTTTTGATCCATCCGCCGCAGTCCGGCTCCCGGACCCGTGCTTCACACCATAGCAGCTGTTCGGCACCTGCGGAAGTCCTTTGTGGAGCTACACTTGACGCCAGCGTGCGGAGCGTGGCACTGGCGATGCCGGTGTGGCCTGTTCTCCCGCGGAATCTCTCATCTATGGCCGTATTCACGCGTCCCTGGCTGGCCATGCACCGTTCAGTCGGCGTTCGGCCCGAGCAAAAACCCCGGACGCGCGGGTGCGCGTCCGGGGCTGAGGTGATCCGCCGATGAGGGGTGTGTCTACAGCCGCAGCCTGAAGCCCATGTTCAGGCCGGTGGAAGAGTACCCATTGCCGCTGCCGGGGTCCTGGTGCGGGGCCACCATCCGGGAGAACCGCCCGGCCGAGTGCGACAGGCCCGCATCCAGCGCCACGCGGCGGTTCAGCGAGTACTCCAAGCCCGCGCCGGCGACGATGCCGGCGCCCACCCCGTGGCGGTCGCCATCCACCATCACGCCGCGGCTGGCGGCTGCCTCCACGTACGGCCGCAGGCGCTGCGACGCATCGCCGAAGGTGTAGCGCGCCCCAAGCGCCGTCTGCCCGTGCTGGTAGCCGTAGTCGTACCGCAGAAAGGCCGACACCTTTTCGCTGACCCCGTAGCGAAGCGTCAGCCCCAGGCCGCTCTTAGTCGGGGTTGCGCCCTGCTCGACGGCCGAGCTCAGCCGGCTGCCGCTCAGCGTCATTCCCAGCGAAAAGCCGCGGCCGTCGGAGCGCGCCGGCGGGTCGGAGGAGTGCTGGGCGGTTGCGGATTGCGCGGACAGTGCGATGGAGAGGACTGCGAGACTCACCAGGTTTCGGATCATGTGGCTCTCCCGGGAAAGGAGCTGGATGGATACCGCCGGAACGGAATCCGGCGGAGCGGGTCGGTTTCCGGCGTACCACGCCGGGCGCGCCCGCGTTCCATGCATCCCGGGGAAAGCCTATCCGCCCAGCCGCTCCACGGCCGCGTCGCGCACGGACAGCAGCTCGTCGGCGTTGGTCACGGTCGTGTTCAGGTCGCGGATGACGCCGTCCTGCAGGCGGTAGATCCACCCGTGCACCGCCAGCTCCTGGCCGCGCGCCCACGCATCCTGCACGATGGTCGTCTGCCCCACGTTGGAGGCCTGCTCGATCACGTTCAGCTCGCACAGGCGGTCCAGGCGCGTGTCGTCGGGCAGGGGCTCCAGCCGCTCCCAGTGCTTGTCGCGGACGTCCTGCACGTGACGCAGCCAGTTGTTGATCAGGCCCAGCTTCATGTTCTCCAGCGCGGCGCGCACGCCGCCGCAGCCGTAGTGGCCGGTGACGATCACGTGCTTCACCTGCAGCACGTCTACCGCGAACTGCAGCACCGACAGGCAGTTGAGGTCGGTGTGCACCACCACGTTGGCCACGTTGCGGTGAACGAACAGCTCGCCGGGAAGCAGGTTCACGATCTGGGTGGCCGGCACGCGGCTGTCGGCGCACCCGATCCACAGGTACTCGGGCGACTGCGTGTTCGAAAGCCGCGAAAAGAACTCCGGGTCACGGTCCGTCATCGACTGCGCCCATTCGCGGTTCTGCTTGAGAAGGCGGTTCAGCACGCGCACCCCTGTCTGCTGTCTGTCGTTGATTCCCCATCCCTCGCGGGCGGGGGACAACATAGCGCTCCACTCGTTCCGCATCCACTCCGGCCGCGGGGGTGGTACGCTCCCTGCCAGCCAACCAGCCCGCACCCGCAACCCGGACCACGTTTGATCATCGACTGCCACACGCACCTCAACCGCTACGTCGAAAGCCAGCCGGTTTCGCTGGCCGAACGCTACGCGCAGCTCCACGCCGACATGGACGCCAACGGCGTGCAGCACGCGGTGGTGCTCTCATCGTACACCATCAACGCCGACCGGCCCAGCACCGACGAGCTGCTGGCGCTGATGGAGGGCGACGCGCGCGTGAGCGTGGTGGCCGGCGTGAGCGTGCCGCACCTGGGGAGCGACCAGGTGATGCACCTGCGCCGCCTGCTCGAAACGCGGCGCATCGTGGGGCTCAAGCTGTATCCCGGCTACCAGCCCTTTCACCTGTACGACCGCGCCGTGCACCCCGTGTACGAGCTGGCGGGCGACTTCGACGTGCCGGTGATGGTGCACACGGGCGACACCTTCAACCCCAAGGCCAAGGTCCGCTACACGCACCCCATGGAGGTGGACGACGTGGCCGTGGACTTCCGCGAGGTCACCTTCGTCCTTTGCCACATGGGAAATCCCTGGTTCGTCGATGCCATGGAAGTAGTCTACAAGAACGAGAACGTGCTGGGCGACATCTCGGGCCTTACCCTGGGCACCTTCGAGCCGCGGTACGAGCGGATGGTGACGGGAAAGATCGACGAAGCCCTGGCCTTCATCAACAATCCATCGAAGCTGATGTTCGGCACCGATTGGCCCATCTCCGACATGGGCAGCTACCTGGCGTTCGCCGCCAAGCTCGAGACCACGGACGACGAGCGCGAGGGAATGATGTGGCGCAACGCCGCGCGCGTCTTCCGCATCCCGGTCCAGGAGCAGGCCGATGGATGACCTGGACGGGCGCCTGGTGGTGCTGGACGACGAGCGGAAGCCGCTGGCGCGCCAGGCGCTGGAGCTGATCGCCCAGGCCATTGGCGACGTGCAGCCCGTGGGCGAGCTGCTGGCGGAGCTGGAGGAAGCGCGCCTGGGGATGCCGTCCGGCGGCGACTACCACCTGCTGACGTACGTGGATGACGACGGCAAGCCAATGGCCGCCGCCGCGGGCGTGTACCTGAAGGGTGTCAACGCGGGGTTCATCACCTACCTGGCCGTCCGCAAGGACCAGCGCGGCGCGCACCTGGGCCGCCGTCTGCGCGCGCACGTGGTGCAGGCCATGCGCGACGAGGCGCTGCGCACCACCGGGCAGGACCTGGCGTGGATCGTGGGCGAGGTGAGGCAGGAAAGCCCGTGGCTCAAGACGCTGGTGCGCGACGGCGAGGCGATTCCCTTCGACATGCCGTACTTCCACCCGTGGCAGTCGCGCCGCGGCCACGCGCGCTACGTGCTGTACCGCGAGCCCGTTTCCGATCCGCGCCCGGAGCTGGGCTCCGACGAGGTGCTGCGGCTGCTGTACAACATCTACCGCCGCGCCTACCGCCTGCGCTTTCCGCTGCACAGCGACAACTTCTGCTTCATGCTGGGAGACCTGGAGGGGCGGGAAACCGTGGGGGTGCATGCCAATTTCGAGGAGGTCCTGGGCGAGGGGGACTAGGCCAAACCCGGTAGTTCGATGGGCGGTGGTGCATGCCGCGGCGGGCCCCTCCCCCGACCCCTCCCCCGGCAAACTGCGCCGGGAGAGGGGAGAGATCTGGTCGAGGCTCGACAGGCTGCCTCGCATGCTGCGGGAGCCCCCTCCCCCCGACCCCCGTCCCCGCCCCCGTCCCCCGACCCCCGCTGCGCAGGGGAGGGGGAGACCTGAACCTCGCTTCGGCTAGCCTCGCGCACCCTACTCCGCGTGCAGTCCGCGAAGGCGGACTTCGGGCCGTCGTTGCCGCGAATTCATTCGCCCCAGCACGGCAGAGGGCGTGCTCCCCAGCCGATGACGCGTAAAACTCTGAAGTGTACCCCCTCTCCCACGCTGTTTGTGGGAGAGGGTGGACGAGCATAAGCGAGGACGGGTGAGGGCCCCAGCGGAGCCGAGGCCGCGCCCCGTACTCCGCACCCTCACCCGTCCATCATCCGCTCACCCAGGGGCGCCAGCGCCGCGCCGATCTCATTGCGGTTCGGCTCCAGCCATGCCGGCAGCTTCAGCTCCGTCCCCAGCGCCTCCTCGTCTACCCCGAAGCCGGGGCCGTCGGTGGCGATCTCCAGCAGCAGCCCGTCCGGCGCGCGGAAGTAGATGCTGTTGAAATAGGTGCGGTCCATCACCGGCGACGGCTGCACGCCCAGCGAGTGCAGGTGGTCCAGCCAGGCCCCCTGCTCGTCATCGTTCCGCGCCCGGAAGGCCACGTGGTGCGTCTGGCCCACGCCGCCGCGCGCGCGCTTGTAGTGCGACGGCCAGCCGAACAGCGTCCACGAGCTGTGTGGCGCCACCGTCTTCCCGTCGTAGCTGCCCCAGAAGTAGTGCAGCATGTCGGGCGCGTCGCGGTTGGTGGTCTTCTTGATCATCTTCAGCCCCAGCGCGGCCTCGTAGAACTCGCCCGCGCGCTCCAGGCTGTCGGTGATGCCGCTGATGTGGTGAATCCCCTGCAGCGCCATGTCGGGGGTGATC
>NZ_DATBNB010000647.1 GCF_036554565.1 Longimicrobium sp.
GCCGAGCGCGAACTGCTCACCTGCTGCGGATCGCGCGAGTGGGCGCGCCGCGTGGCATCGTGCCGGCCCTACGCCGACGCCGCGGACCTCATGGAGAACGCGGACGGCGTGTGGCGCGCGCTGGACGAGGCGGACTGGCGCGAGGCGTTCCGCGCACATCCCCGCATCGGCGAGAAGAAGGCGGATTCGGGGCAGACGGACCGCGAAAAGGCGTGGTCCAGCGGCGAGCAGGCCGGCATGCTTTCCGCCGCCGCGCAAACACAGCAGGCACTGGCGGAGGGGAACCGCCGGTACGAGGAGCGCTTCGGCTACATCTACATCGTCTGCGCGACCGGCAGGACGGCGGAGGAGATGCTGAACCTGCTCACCGAGCGGCTGTCCAACGATCCCGCGGCGGAAATCCTCGTCGCCGCCGAGGAGCAGCGGAAGATCACCCGCATCCGCCTGGCAAAGCTGCTCTCCGATTGATCCTGTCTGCTGACCCTTTCGCTTTCCTGAGATGAGCGCGATCACCACACACGTGCTGGATACCACCCGGGGCCGCCCCGCATCCCGCGTCTCCATCCGCCTGGAACGCGGCTCCGAGTTGCTGGGCCGCGGTGAGACGGACGCGGACGGACGCCTGCGCACCCTGCTCCCGGCCGGGGCGGCGCTGGATGCCGGCGCGTACCGCCTGGTGTTCGACACCGGCGCCTGGTTCGCCGCGCAGGGGGTGGACGCGTTCTATCCCGAGGTCGCGGTGGACTTCATCGTCCGGGACGGCACGCAGCACTACCACGTTCCGCTCCTCCTGAGCCCGTTCGGCTACTCCACGTACCGCGGCAGCTGACCGCACCCCGCCCATGAGCCCGCCCGTGCGCGAACTGCTAGACCTGGTGTTTCGCTGGATGCACCTGATCGCCGGGATCATGTGGATCGGCAACTCGCTGCTGTGGAACTGGCTGGACCGCAACCTGGAGCCCTCCAAGACGGGCAAGGAGGGGATCGCGGGCGAGATCTGGCTGCTGCACAGCGGCGCCTTCTACTTCATGGAAAAGGACCTGCGCGGCTGGGACCGCGACCGTCCGCTGCACTGGTTCAAGTGGCAGGCGTACACCACCTGGCTCACCGGCGCATCGCTGCTGGTCGTGGTCTACTACGCCAGCGGCGGCGCCCTGCTGATCGACCCCGCCGTCCGCGACCTGTCGCCCGCGGCGGCCATCGGCATCGGTGCGGGGAACATCGTGGGTGGATGGCTGGCGTACGACCTGTTCCTGGGGCGGGCGGTTTCGCGGATGGGGCGGATGGGGGCCGTCGCGGGGCTGGCGCTGGTGCTGGCCGTCGCCTTCGGGCTGACGCAGGTGTTCAGCGGGCGCGCCGCGTTCCTTCACGTGGGCGCGCTGCTGGGCACGCTGATGGCGGGCAACGTGTTCCGCGTGATCATGCCGGCGCAGCGCGTGCTGGTGAGCGCGGTGGAGCGCGGCGGGCGGCCGGACCCCGGGCCCGCCAAGCGCGCCAAGGACCGGTCGATCCACAACAACTACATGACGTTCCCGGTGCTGGTGCTGATGCTCAGCAGCCACTTTCCCGCGTTGTACGGGCACCGGTGGAACTGGCTGGTGCTGGGCATCCTGGTGGTCACGGGGGCCACGGTGCGCCACATCCTGAACATCCGCTTCGGCTGGCCCCGGTGGAAGCCCGCGCTCGCCGCCACCTTCGCCACCTCCCTCGGCTTCCTCGCCCTGCTGACCGCGCGCCCCGCCCAGAGCCGCGCATCCAGCGCGGGCGAAGGCGAGCAGGTGACGTTCGCGCAGGCGAACGCCGTCATCCAGAAGCGCTGCGCCGTCTGCCACTCGGCTGACGCCGCGGATCGTACTTTTGGCGTGGCGCCGGCCGGCGTGGTGTTCGACACCCCCGAGCAGATCCGGTCGCGCATGGACCGCATCCGCGCACGGGCGGTGGAAACGCAGACCATGCCGCCCGCCAACAAGACGCACATGACGGCCGAGGAGCGCGCCCTGCTCGGCCGCTGGATCGCCCAGGGAGGCCGGATCGACTGATCGGAAGCCCCTGCTCACGTAGCCACATTGCAACACGGTGAAAGGCCATGCGACGTAACCTGTACGCGGCGCTCGCCGCCGTCGTTCTCACCGCCTGTGGCGACCCCACGGGCAGCAGCGCGAACCAGCAGGGGCTGCTCCGGTTCGACTACACGGGAGCCCTCACCGGCAGCTACGTGGCGGAGACCCCGGCGCAGGACACGTCCGGCACCGCCCCGTACGCGCTCGCGCGCACGAACCCGTTCGGCTACGAGATCGAATCGCGCGGCGCCCTGCAGACCCCGTCCGTCGTACGCGTGCGCATGGACACCGACCAGCGGGGCGCCGGCGTCTACGAAACCAGGCCGATCTGCGACCTTGCCGATGCCAGGAAATGCGCCCACGTCAGCATCGAGTTCCCCGCGGATCCGGCAACCGGCGTGCGGCAGCGGTACACCATGGTGACGGGCGCGGTGACCATCACCTCCACGAATGCTCGCCGGGTCCGTGGCACCTTCAGCGGCACCGCGCAACTGAACGTCGCACGGGAGATCCAGGTTCAGAACGGAGAATTCGACGTTCCCGTCCTCGCGCCGTGAGGGGCAGATGGGCGCCCATGGACGTATATGAGAGCAGCGGGAACGTCTTCGCCGATCTTGGCTTGCCAGATGCCGAGGAGCGCTACGCCAGGGCGATGCTCTCTCGCGCGATCGTGAAAGAGATCGAGGCGCGCGGCACGACAGCCGCGATGGATCTCGCGATCTCCGTGGAGTCGATCGCCAGCCTCGATGGGTACGCCAGTATCCCCATCGCCTTCGAGGTCGCCTCGGCGTTCGAGGTGTGCCGCGAGGGCGACCGATTCGTGCTCTCCGAAGAGTCTGTTTCCCCGCCGTACATCAAGGACTACGACGCCATCCCGGGTGAGCATCCGGCCGGGTGGGCGGAGCGTTTCGACGTTTCCAAGTGGGGCGTGCTCGCGGCGCGTGTCGGCGGCCGGCGCGTGGGTGGAGCGGTGATCGCGTTCGACACGCCCGGCCTCGACATGCTGGAAGGGCGGCGCGACCTGGCCGTGCTCTGGGACATCCGCGTCGCCCCCGAGGCGCGCGGCAAGGGCGTGGGCGCGGCGCTCTTCCACGCCGCAGAGGCGTGGGCGAGGGCCAGGGGCTGCCGCCACATCAAGGTGGAGACGCAGAACGTGAACGTGCCCGCTTGCAGGTTCTACGCGCGGCAGGGCTGCGTTCTCACCACGGTCGATCCCTCCGCCTATCCCGGGCTCCCAGGCGAAGTTCAACTGCTCTGGTACAAAGATCTCGGACCGGCGCCGAACACCTGACTAGAAGCTTGGAATGGCGAAAGCCCCGCGGGAGCGTGCTCCGGCGGGGCTTCTTCTCGTGGAGATGCGACGATCAGTGATGGCCGATGATGTGGTGGAACGATCGGCTGGCGAGGTCGTCCGCGGAGAGGCCGGTGCGCTCCCTGACCTCCGCCTCGTCGAACGCGCCGCAGGCGATGCCGCGCAGAAAGTAGTTGAGCAGGCCCTGGCCGGCGTGCGGATCGTCGAAGCTGTCGCCTGCTTGGGCGGCTTTCGCCAGGAACCCGCGCAGGCGCGCCGCGGCGGCATCGCGCCCAGCGAGGAAGAAGGCGAACACCGCGGCGTAGCGCGTCGGCAGCTGTGCGGGGTGAAGGTCCCACCCCTGGTAGAAGCCGTGCACCAGCGAGTGCTGCACGTCTTCGAAGTGCATCCGCCAGGCGCGGTGCACGGCGTCGCGGTTCTCGCGGGCCTGCCCGGGCGTGAGCGCATCGCCTTCGTGCGCGGGGACGGGGAGCACGGCGGTGGATCCATCCGAAAGCCAGATCCCGGTGCCGGCGAACGCCACCTGCATTGTGTAGCGCGCAAAATCGCACGCCTTGTGGCGCATCCCCTGGTACGCGGCGGTGATCCCCACGCCCGACGTGTAGTCGTACGTGCCAAAATGCGCCCCGGTCAGCCGTCCGCGCGCCGCCGCCAGAAAGCCGGGAAGCGGACTGCGCCCGTCCGCGCCGATGACGGCCTGCGGCACCTCTACCATCAACTCGAACTTCAGCGCCCCCTCCGCCAACCCCAGGCGCGGCTCCAACAGGTCCAGCACGTCGCTGAAGAACGCCGCCTGCTCGGGGATGGTCACCTTAGGCACCGTCAGCACGAAGCCCGCGGGGAGCCGTCCTCCGCTCGCCTGCAGCAGCGTGGTCAGGAACAGGTCGGCCGTGCGGGCGGCGCGGCCGCGCAGCTCCTCGTTCAGCGGCTTCAGGCGCAGGCCGACGTACGCCGGGAGCGTCCCCGCATCCATCCCGCGGGCCATCTCGCGTGCGGTCGTGACGGCGGTCTCGTCCTCCTCGGCGTCCGGGCGGCTGCCGTAGCCGTCCTCGAAATCCAGCCGGAAGTCCTCCACTGGTTCGCGCGTCAGCTTGTCGACCACGCGCGCGTACAGCGCCTTCGCGAGATCGTCCGCGGGCAGCCCCAGCGCGCCCGCGAACTCGCCCGCGGTGGGCGCGTACTCCTGCAGCGCACGCAGCGCGAGCCGCCCGTGCTCCACCGCGCTGTCGTGGCGGAAGAACTGGGCGCCCGCGTAGACGGTGTGCACCGGCTGGCGGGCGCTCGTCTCGCCCGGGTAGCGCGCGGCGAACTCCAGGTTCGCGGGCCGCAGCCGGGCCGCGGCGGCCTCCAGGTCGGCGGCGGAGACCGAGGGCGTCACCGTCTCCACTTTCGCACTCCCGCACTTTCGCACTCTCGCACTGAAGTCATCCGTTGTAGATGATGCCCTTGCTCGTGCGGTAGAGCTCGAGCACGGCATTGGCCTCTTCGCGCAGCACGCCGTGGACGATCTCGATGCCGCGCGCCTCCAGGTACTCGTGCGATTCGGGGAAGACGGGGCCCTCCTCGAAGTTCAGGCGTCGCGCGTCGTCCCGATGGGCCCCGCAGAGCACGCGGCGGACGCCGCTCCACAGCGTGGCGCCCAGGCACATGGCGCACGGCTCGCACGAGGTCACCAACTCGTACACGGGCCCGTCGTCGGAGCGCAGCGTGAACGACCCCAGCCGCGCCTGCGCCATCATGAACGCCACCATCTCGCCATGAAGCGTGCAGTTGTTCAGGCGCACCACGCTGTTCATCCCCACGGCCACCAGCGCGCCCGTGTCCCGCTCGAAGATGGCCGCGCCGAAGGGCCCGCCCGTCTGCCGCACGACGTTCTGCCGCGACACCTCGATGGCGAGCCGCATCTTGTCTTCGTCCGACGTGTAGCGGCGGTTCCAGTCGATCAGGGACTCTACCCAGTCGGGATAGTTGATCTGGATGGGCGGGATGGTCATTCCGGCGCGTCGGGAAAGTGGAAGAGCGGTCGATGGCGTCATCCGTACCATAGCCCATGCCGGAAGCCGGGACAAGCAACAACCGGCATCACGCGGAGGCGCGGAGGTCGCGGAGAACTGCGGAGAAACAACGAGGAGATAGAAACGGCTCTCCATCTCCATCTCGTCCCTTTCCTCTCCGCGTCCTCCGCGCCTCCGCGTGAGACGCCGTTGCAGTTGCGCTCGCGCGGCGATGGCGCGTATTTGTTTCAGATGCACCTCCACTCATCCCCACCGCAGCAGGCCCGCATGACCCCAGCCGTCGGCCGGAGCGTATCGCGCAAGGATGGAATGGCCAAGACCCTGGGCACGGCCAAGTACATCGACGACCTGCGCTTTCCGGGAATGCTGTACGGCCGGACCATCCGCGCCACCATCCCGAAGGGGCGGGTGCGCGCCATCCACCTGGACTTCGACCCGGCCGGGTTCACCATCGTCGACCATCGCGACATTCCCGGCCCGCAGTGCAACTTCGTCGCGCTGATCGAGGCCGACCAGCCGTTCCTGGTGTCGGACGAAATCAACCACGTGGCCGAGCCCATCCTGCTGCTGGCCCACGAGGATCGCGACGCGCTGCTCGCCGCCGAAGTGCGCATCGAATACGACGAGGCCGAGCCCGTGCTGGACCCCGAGCAGTCGCCCACCGTCTTCAAGCACCTGCGCATCCGCAAGGGCGACACGGATGCGGCGATGGCGACGGCGGACGTCATCGTAGAGGGCACCTACCGCACCGGCCACCAGGAGCACGTCTACATCGAGACCAACGGCGTGATCGCCGTCCCCGAGAACAACGGGATCACGGTCTACGGCTCCATGCAGTGCCCGTACTACGTGCACAAGGCGCTCAAGGCCCTGCTGGTGCTCCCCGACGAGCGCGTGCGCGTGGTGCAGACGGAGACGGGCGGCGGCTTCGGCGGCAAGGAGGAATATCCCAACATCCTGGCGGGCCACGCGTCGCTCCTCGCCCGGAAGTCGGGCAGGCCGGTGAAGATGGTGTACGACCGGGTGGAAGACATGATCGCCACCACCAAGCGGCACCCATCCATCATCCGCCATCGCACGGGGGTGATGAAGGACGGGCGGCTGGTGGCCATGGAGATCGACGTGCTGATGGACGGCGGCGCGTACGTCACGCTGAGCCCCGTCGTCCTCTCCCGCGGATGCATCCACGCCGCCGGGCCGTACCGCTGCGACCACACGCGGATCGATGGACGTGCGGTGATGACCAACACGCCGCCGAACGGCGCCTTCCGCGGCTTCGGCGCGCCACAGACGCAGTTCGCCACGGAAGTACACATGGACCGCATCGCCGAGACGCTGGGGATGGACCCCGTGGCGCTCCGCGAGCTGAACGCGCTGCGCCCCGGCGACACCAGCGCGACAGGCCAGGTGATGGGCGAGGACTGCAGCGCGGTGGAGGCCCTGCGCGCCGGGGTGGAACGGTCCGACTACCACCGCAAGCGCGCCGAGTACGCGGGATCGAACCGGGGCATCGGCCTGTCGCTGTTCTTCCACGGCTCCGGGTTCACCGGCAGCGGCGAGATCTACCTGGCGTCGAAAGCGACGCTCGAGGCCACGGAGACGGGCGCCCGCATCCGCGTGGCCAGCGTGGAGATGGGCCAGGGCACGCGCACCATGCACGCGCAGATCGTCGCCGACGCGCTGGGCATTCCGTATGAGAACGTTGAGATCGTACAGCCCGACACGCACCAGGTGCCCGACAGCGGACCTACGGTGGCGTCGCGCACCTGCATGGTGGTCGGCAAGATCCTGCAGCGTTGCGCCGAGGAGATGCGCGAGCGGCTGGGCGAGATGACGCCCGGCGAGTACCTGCGCGAACATGGGCCGCTGTCCATCACCCGCCAGTTCGAAAAGCCCGAGGAAATCTCCTGGGACGACACCGAGTACACGGGCGACGCCTACGCCGCGTACGGCTGGGGATGCGACGTGGCCGAGGTGGAGCTGGACCCCGTCACGTACGAGGTGAAGCCGCTGCACCTGACCATCGTGCACGAGATCGGCAAGGCCATCCACCCGTCCATGGTGGTCGGGCAGATCGAGGGCGGCTCGGCGCAGGGCGTGGGCTGGGCGCTGAACGAGAACGTGGTGATGAAGAACGGCGGCATGGCCAACCCCACGCTGACCAACTACACCATCCCCACCACGCTGGATGCGCCGCGGATGGACGTGATCGTGCTCGAAAATCCGAGTGGATACGGCCCGTTCGGCGCCAAGGGCGTGGGCGAGATGCCCATCGACGGGCCCGCGCCCGCGGTCGTCAACGCGATCCGCCACCTGGGGCTGGACGTGCGCTCCATCCCCGCGATTCCCGAAACCATCATGGAGGTGGCATGCGCTTCACGCTGAACGGCGCCCAGACGGAGGTCGACGCGCATCCCATGAAGCGCCTGCTGGACGTGCTGCGCGAGGAATGCGGGCTGACGGGCACCAAGGAAGGCTGCGGCGAGGGCGAGTGCGGCGCCTGCACGGTGCTGGTGGATGGACAGCCCGTGGTCTCCTGCCTGGTCCCGTTCGCCCAGGCGGCGGACGCGGAGGTGACGACCATCGAGGGGCTGGGCGGCACGCATCCGTACCAGCGCGCCTTTGCCGAATTCAGCGGCGCGCAGTGCGGCATCTGCACGCCGGGAATGATCCTGGCCGCCATCGCCCTGGGCCCTGACCCGTCGCTGGAAGACATCCGCACCGGCCTGGCGGGAAACCTGTGCCGCTGCACCGGCTACGAAGCCATCTACCGGGCCATCCAGAACGCATGAAGACGGCGACCACCACGCTGGACCTGCGTCCGGCCCGCACGCTCGACGAGGCGCTTCGCATCCTTGCGGACGACGGGCCGCGCGTGCCCCTCGCGGGGTGCACCGACGTGCTCGTGAACCTGCACTTCGGCACCACGAGCGACCGCCGGTTCATCAACATCTGGGGGGTGGACGAGCTGCGTGGCATCAGCGCGGACGGTGGCGTGCTGCGGCTGGGCGCGCTGACCACGTACACGGAGATGATCCGCTCCGACCTCGTCCGCGAGTGGCTTCCCGCGATGGTGGCGGCGTCGCGCGAGGTGGGCGGCGTGCAGATCCAGAACCGGGGGACGATCGCGGGCAACATCGCCAACGGCTCGCCCGCGGCGGACAGCCTTCCCGTGCTCGCCGTGGCGGATGCCGTCGTCGTCCTCCGCAGCGTGGGCGGCGAGCGGCGCGTCCCCGTCAACCAACTCTACAC
>NZ_DATBNB010000648.1 GCF_036554565.1 Longimicrobium sp.
CCCCGCCCCCCGGGCGAAAGCCGCCACCGAACCCTCCGAAGGCGCCCAGCTTGCGCATCTGGTCGTACTGCTTGCGCTTCTCGTTGTCCGAAAGCACGGAGTACGCTTCGGAGATTTCCTTGAACCGCTCCGCCGCGGCCGCGTCGCTGGCGTTCGCGTCGGGGTGGTACTGCTTGGCCAGCTTGCGGTACGACTTCTTGATCTCGTCGGGCGTGGCGTTTTCGGCCACGTCCAGGATACGGTAGAAGTCCTTGGTTTGTGTCGCCATCGTGTGTCCGCCATGGATAGCGGCCGCCCCGGCGGGGCGGCCGTGCTCAACCCGGGTGCTTCTTCACGACGACGCGCGCGGGGCGCAGCAGCACGCCCTTGTACCGGTAGCCCTTCTGGTACACCTGGGCCACGGTGTTGTCTTCCTCGGGCGTGTCGGCGGGCACGGTGGTCAGCGCCTCGTGCACCGTGGGGTCGAACGGCTTGCCCTCGGCGTCGATAGCCTCCAGCCCGGCCGCCTCCATCACCCGCAGGAACTTCTTTTCCACCATCTCGGCGCCCTCGTGCAGCGCGCCCGCGGCGGTGGTGGCGGGGTCGAAGTCGGCGATGCGCGCCAGGTCGTCGAGCGGCTCCAGCAGCCGCTCCAGGATCTGCGCCTGCGCCCGCACCATGTTCTCGGACCGCTCGCGCTCCACGCGCTTGCGGTAGTTGTCGAACTCCGCCGCCAGCCGCAGGTGCCGGTCGCGCATGGTCGTAAGCTCGTCCGATCCGCCGCTTCGGGTTTCGGCCTGGGTGAACGACGCGTCTCCACCGCCCGCAGCGCCGTCGCTCGCCGCCTGTCCGTCGGCAGCGCCGTCGGCGCCAGCGGTAACCTCGTTCTCCACCGCCTGCCCCTCGGCGGCCGTGCTGTCCTGTTCGCTCATCGAACTCCAGACGTGCTGTGCATATGATCCAAACGCCGGCCCCACCGGGAGCCGGCGCGCGTCGCCTGCTCGTACCCCCGCAGAAGGTGGCAAGCCACGTTCCACGCAAACCCGCCAGGATGGCAGGCTCAGCCCCCCTGCGCCTCCATCCACTCCGCCACGTCGGCCACCACACGGTGGCGGTCGCGCTCGTTCAGCGACTCGTGGCGCAACCCCTCGTACCTCCGCACCTGCACCGCGGCCGGGTGCTGCGCCGCCCATCGCGCCACGGCCTCGGGGAGCACCACGCGGTCCGCCGTGGGCGACAGCACCAGCATGGGCAGCTTGATGGTGTCGCGCTCGCGGAAGGCCGCCTCGATGGCCCCCAGGAACTCCGTGTACAGCCGCGGCGTGACGATGGGATGCACCAGCGGATCGCTGCGATAGGCCCGCGCGTAGCCCTCCGCCATCGACAGTTCCGCGGGATCGATCCCGTTGGAGATGGGCACCCACGGCGCGATGCGCGACAGCACCCCCGCCATCGCCGTCTTCCACCGGGGCGCCTTTACTGCCACCCCCAGCAGTGGCGCCGAGAGGATGGCCCCACGCAGCGGCGCCTCGGGATG
>NZ_DATBNB010000649.1 GCF_036554565.1 Longimicrobium sp.
CTCGTCGAACACGGGATCACCGGTATTGATGCGGCGGAACAGCTGCGGACGGTAGTTTATTGCATCCGAAACATACAACGCGGACACGCGATCGTGCCAGAGCATCACGATCATTGCACTGCCGGCACCCGGCCGAGGATATTACGGCTTCCCCCATCCATCCCCCGGAACCCCGCGTAGCGATGAGCACGGATGCCCTTCCCGCCCAGCTCGCCGAAACCTGGCGCATCCACGACCGCATCAACCGCTATCTGCTGGATGCAATCCAGCCCGATGCACTCGCCTCCATCGGGCTCACGAAGGGCCGCAGCGTGGCCGAACAGTTCGCCCACATCCACAACGTGCGGCTGATGTGGATCAAGGAGGGCGCGCCGGATCTGCTGGACGGCCTGCAGAAGATCGAGAAAGGTGCGCCGGTGGACCACGCGTCGCTCCGGGCAGCGCTCGAATCGTCCGCGGCGGCGATCGAAACGATGCTGGGTCGCGCGCTGGAGGCGGGAAAGCTGCGCGGGTTCAAGCCGCACCCGGTGGCCTTCCTGGGATACCTGGTTTCGCACGAGTCCCACCATCGCGGACAGATCGCCGTGGCGCTGAAGGGCGCCGGGCACCCGCTGGACAAGAAGACCGCATTCGGCCTGTGGGAGTGGGGGGTGAGGTGACTGACGATACTGCTAGGTACCAAGGGACAAGTACCAAGTGCCGGACGCGACACTTGGCACTTGGCACTTGGCCCTTGGTACTATCCCCTCACCTTCCACCCTCGGCCTTCGCCGGCACCGTCTGCAGATACGCCCAGAGCGCCCGCAGTTCGACGTCGTTCATCTGGCCGAACGCCTTCCAGGGCATGCGCGTGTCGATCAGCGTGCCATCCGGGCGCTTGCCGGTGCGCATGGCGCGGAGGAAGTCGCCCTCCGTCCACGTTCCCAGGCCGGTGGCGCGGTCCGGCGTCAGGTTGGCGGACGGCTTCCAGTCCGCCGGCTCGCCCGGACCCTTGCCGCCCGACAGGCCCGGCCCGTGGCAGCCGGTGCACACCCCGGCCACCTTGGCCCCGTACTCGGCCGTGGGCGCCGGCTGCACCTGCACCCGCGGCGCGTCGTGATCGATCACCTCGGCGGCCAGGGGAATCATCCCGCCAGCCACCAGCGCGCGCCCCACGGGCCAGACGGCGTTCGCGGGCGTTTCGCGGTCCACCGGCGGCAGCGTGCGCAGGTAGGCCACCAGCGCGGACACATCGGCGTCGGTAAGGCCCTGGAACTCCTGGCTGGGCATGATCAGCAGCGGCCGCCCATCCGATCCAATCCCGTGCAGGATCGCGCGCGCCCACGCGTCGTCCGTGGCGTAGCGCGCGCCCACGCCGCCCTTGCCGCGCGTGAGGTTGCTTCCGGAGATGCGCCCCACGGGGAACTGGTCCACCAGCGTGTTGCCGCCCATGTCCGCGCCGTGGCAATCGTTGCAGCCGCGGATGGTCGCCTGCCGCTTGCCTTCCGCGATCAGCGCGGCGTTCGGCGTGACCGCGGCGATGGGTTGGCGGACGTGGCCGTAGTCCTTGCGCATCTTGGCCTCGGCCACGCCGTACGCGGCGCCGATCGCCACGCTCACCAGCACCAGCAGCCCCCCGCCGATGCGCAGCCCCCACTTCACTATCCGTTTCATCGCCGTACCTGGCTCGTGTCCGTGGCGCGCGTGGCCCACGCCATGCGCGAGGACAAACATGTACGGGAAGGCGGCGTGGCGGATGGGTAGGCCGACCCATCCTCGCGCCGAAACGCGCGGTCCCTTGATCTGAGCCTGGTTCAGGCGAAGATTGGCGGTGCGAACGGTGGCGGGCGGTTCACCTCGGGCCCTGGGCCCGGACAACGACGGGTGCACATGAACGGACAGGGACGCAGGGTCGCCATCATCGACGGGTGCCGTACCCCCTTCGCCAAGTCGGGCACCGACTTCCGCGACGTGTCGGCGGTGGAGCTGGGCAAGGCGTCGGTGCGCGAGCTGATCGCCCGGACGGAGATCGACCCGAAGCTCGTCGATCACGTGGTGTACGGCACCGTCGTGCAGTCGGTGCAGGAGCCCAACATCGCCCGCGAGGTCACGCTGGGCGCCGGCATTCCGCCGCAGGTGCCGTCGTTCACCGTGGGGCGGGCATGCGCCTCCAGCAACCAGGCCATCACCTCCGGCGCCGAGCACATTGCGCTGGGCATGGCCGACGTGGTCATCGCCGGCGGCGCCGAGTCGCTGACCGACGTGCCCATCCTGTTCTCGCCGGAGATGCGCAACGCGCTGGTGCGCGCCTCCAAGGCCAAGTCGCTGGGCGAGCGCATCCAGGCCTTCCGCGCCATCCGGCCGCGGCACCTGGCGCCCATCGCCCCCGCCATCGCCGAGCCGACGACAGGGCTGACGATGGGCGAGTCGGCGGAAAAGATGGCCAAGGAAAACGGCATCACCCGCGAGGCGCAGGACCGCTGGGCGCTGCGCTCACACCAGCTGGCCGCGGCGGCCACGGAGGACGGCCGCCTGACGCGCGAGATCGCCCCCTTCTACGTGCCCCCCAGGTTCGACCGCGTCGCCACGACCGACAACGGCGTGCGCGCCGACACCTCCTTCGAAAAGCTGTCCACGCTCAAGCCCGTGTTCGACCGCCGCTACGGAACGGTCACCGCCGGCAACGCATCCCCGCTGACGGATGGCGCGTCGGCCGTGCTGCTGATGAGCGAGGAAAAGGCGAAGGAGCTGGGGCACAAGCCGCTGGGCTTCATCCGCAGCTACGCGTACGCCGCGCTGGACCCCAACGACCAGCTGCTGCAGGGCCCGGTCTACGCCGCGCCGGCGGCGTTCGACCGCGCGGGGCTCACCATGAAGGACATCGGCCTGCTGGAAATCCACGAGGCGTTTGCGGCGCAGGTGCTCAGCAACCTCCAGTGGTTCGATTCCGACAAGGTCGCCCGCGAGCGGCTGGGGCGCGACAAGGCCATCGGCCTACCGCCGGAAGACCGCATCAACGTGATGGGCGGCTCCATCGCCATCGGCCACCCGTTCGGCGCCACGGGCGGGCGCATCACCGTCACACTGCTCAACGAAATGCGCCGCCGCGGCGAGCAGTTCGGCATGATCAGCGTCTGCGCCGCGGGCGCCATGGGCTTCGTGATGATCGTCGAAGCCGCGCCAAACTGACGCCAGGCGAAATCCAGAGGAAGTGAAGGGGCTCCCGCGCGACCGCGCGGGAGCCCTTTTGTCATCCTCTCATCCAGCGCCGCGGATCCCGGTGCTGGTGAACGCAATCCGTGACCAGGATCCGCTCGTCCGAGACTTCGAACACGACCATGTAGGGGAACCCACGAGTCAGCGCTCGGCGAACCTGGCCGATGCCCGCGTGGCGGAGCGGGTTCTCGTGGATTGAGCTGATTGCCGCTTCTACCGCCGCACGAAACTCCGCGCCGTTTCGCTTGTTTCGCCTGTCATACCTCCGCGCTGCGCGTTCGACCTGTCTCTTTACTGCCGGACGGATTCTCAGCGCCCGGTTCACTGCTGCTCAGCACGCAATTGCGCGCGGAAAACTTCCCATGAAATTGACGACTCCGGATCAGCTGCGTCGGCCTCTATCTCCCGAAGCGAATCCGCGATGATCTCATCCGACATCGGAAATATCCCGCTGTCTTCGAAACTCCGCATCATCACGCTTGCGATCCGGATTCGCTCCTCGGGCGGAAGGGCGAGCAGATCCTGAATCGGGATGCCGGTCGGATCTCCGCCCGGCACCGTTTCCGATTGCACGACGTCGCTCGCAAGGTACGCGCGAAACTGGTCGAGGAACTCATCCTTCGGGATGAGAGACGGGTCAGGATCGCCCTCGTCCTCGCAAGGGTCCTCGAGCTCGCGGCGGGCCTCGGCCATGAGTTCGCCGAGGATCTCCTCAACCCGGTCGCCCAGACTTCTGCGCAGCGCGATGAAGATGCCGAGGCGCTTCTCGTGCGATTCCGAAAGAAGCGTTTCGTCGGGGATGTCCATCATGATCGTGGTCATCGGAGATCCTCCACCGCGGCTCCGCCGCGATCGTTGCAGGTTGACGATAACACCGTTACGGCACTCTTCCAACTGCTCCGATCCGCGTGCGAGAAACCAGGCAGAAGTGAACACCGTGAACGTGCCAGAAGGATAGTTTCCCTGCGCCGAATCTCCAATACCGTGAACCGCCACCGCGCGGACCCATTTCCCGACATCCAGCCGGGGCGCGCTCAGTCCGTTCGCCGGCCGAGTGCGCAGGTGCGCAGGAACTTCTCGTCCAGCTCACACTGAGCGTCGCAGGTTTGTGCCAGCTGGTCGGTGTGCTTCTGGGCGGGAAGATGACACCAGGTCACGCGCTTGCCGCGTGATTGAACGGCGCGGACCGCGCGGACGTAGTCCGTGTCGCCCGCCACGAGCATCGCGACGTCGAAGCGGTCCTCGTAGGCGCCGATGACCATGTCGACGGCCAGGTTCACGTCGGTCTCCTTCTCGACGTGATAGCGGCGTCCGCTCCTGTCCCACCGCGGCTCGTGCCGCCCCAGCACCAACTCGATGCGCCCGCTGCGCCGAAGCTCGTCGAAGAACTTCTGCTGGCGGCGGTACGCGGGGCTGTTCACGTCCGGGAGCGGCGACGTGTAGTAGCGGAGCTTGGCGAAGTGGTACCCGCGGCTGAGACGTGTCGCGAGCAGGTTGACGTCTACCCCGAACGCGATGCGCTCCTGGTGCAGCGCCAGGTTGAAGTTGCTGCCGTCGACGAAGATCTCGACCTTGGGCGGCCGAGCGGGGGAGGGATTCGAGGTCACGGTCGCAGGCAAAGTAACGAGGGGTTGCACCATTTCTGGCACAACCCCCCGGAGTTACGTACCGACACTGCCCGCAGGCAGGCGGCGACCGTCGTATGTCCAGTTTAACACCGGCCCATGCGACTGTCAAGGGGGATGTTCAGCCCGAAAGAGAACATCGTGAACAGGGCAGAAGGATAGTGCGCCGACGCCGAATCTCCAATACCGCGAGCCGCCACCGCGCGGGCCCATTTCCCGACATTGACACCGGCTCTATTCGCAACTAGACTGGTTACAGTTCAACACGGAGAGGCCCAGGGCGGATGTCGACGATCAGCAGCAGGGTGGCGATGGCGGTGCACGTGCTGGCGTTCCTGGCCCGGCGCCGGGGCGAGGCCGTGACGTCCGACACCATCGCGGGAAGCGTGAACACCAACCCGGTGGTCGTACGCCGCCTGATGGGCTCGCTTCGCAACGCCGGGCTGGTGCAGGTGCAGCCGGGGGCACGCGGCGGCGCGCAGCTGGCCCGCGAGCCGCAGGACATCACCGTGCTCGACGTGTACCGCGCGGTGGAGGAAAAGCCCGACCTGTTCGCGCTCCACGCCGAGCCCAGGGGCAACTGCGACATCGGCAGCAACATCCGCGGCGTGCTGCGAAGCGTCTTTTGCCGCGCGCACGAAGCCATGCAGCGGGAGCTGGGCGCCGTCACCATCGCCGACGTCTTCCACGACGTCACCGGGCGCTCGTGTTGTGGACCGCAGCCAGCGGAGATGGATTGCGGCCAGCCGGCGGGACAGCGGGCCGAGGCGTAGCGCTTCCGCGTGGCACCAGTCTCGCGCCTGCGCGCCGCTCCACGAGTGGAAAGTGCCGCGTCAGCCCACGGGTGACGCGGGTTTCGATGGACCGAGGAAAGCAACGATCTGATGATAAAGCGCGCCGCCGGGGCGTTTACCGGGCGTGAGTGGGGTTTGCTGGGGATTCTGCTGGCCGTGCAGTTCTGCCACATCCTGGACTTCGTTCTGATCATGCCGCTGGGGCCCATGCTCATGCGGTCGCTGGACGCGTCGGCCAAGGAGTTCGGCCTGCTGGTGTCGGCGTACACGTTCAGCGCGGCCATCACCGGGCTGGTGGCATCGGCCTACATGGACCGCTTCGACCGCAAGCGGATGCTGATGGTGCTGCTGGCCGGCTTCGGCGTGGGAACGCTGCTGTGCGGCCTGGTGGATTCGTACGGGGCGCTGATGGCGGCGCGCGTGGTTGCCGGCGGGTTCGGCGGGGTGCTGGCGGGCGTGGTGTTCGCCATCGTCGGCGACCAGATTCGCCCCGAGCGGCGGGCCACGGCCATGGGCGTGGTGATGGGCGGCTTCAGCGCGGCCTCGGTGCTGGGGCTTCCCTTCGGCCTTTCGCTGGCCGAAGCCACCGGCTGGCAGACGCCCTTCCTGGTGCTG
>NZ_DATBNB010000650.1 GCF_036554565.1 Longimicrobium sp.
GGAGCTGCGACCTGCAGGCGTACACCTGCGCCCCGGCCGACTCGTCGGCGGCGGCGCCCGGTGCGCCGGAGAACTCCAGCGTTTCGCCGGACGGGCGCTGGGCGGTGTTCATCCGCGACTTCAACCTGTGGGCGAAGGAGCTGGCTACCGGCGCCGAGACGCAGCTGACCCGCGACGGCACCGAGGAGTTCGGCTACGCCACCAACAACGCCGGCTGGGTGCACGGCGACGACCCGGTGCTCACCTGGTCGCCCGACTCGCGGCAGATCGCCACCTTTCAGCACGACGCGCGCGGCACATCCGACATGTACCTGGTGTCGACCAACGTGGGCGAGCCGCGGCTGGAGGCGTGGAAGTACCCGCTTCCCGGCGACAGCGTGATCTTCCGCATCCACCGCGTGATCATCGGCAGGGGGCCGGACGGGCGGCCGCAGGTGGTGCGGCTGAACATGCCGGCGGACCAGCACCGCTCCACCGTGTCGGACCACGTGCAGTGCAGCGGCGGCACCATCTGCGACGTGCAGTGGTATCCCGACGGCTCGCACCTGGCCTTCGTCTCCAGCTCGCGCGACCACAAGACGGCCTGGTTCCGCGTGGCCGACGCGCGCACCGGCGAGGTGCGTACGCTGTTCGAGGAGCGCAGCAGCACGCAGGTGGGCGACGCATCGTTCACCGAGAACCTGTGGCGCGTGCTCCCCGGCTCCAACGAGCTCATCTGGTGGTCGCAGCGCGACGACTGGACGCACCTGTACCTGTACGACCTGGCGACCGGGCGGCTGAAGAACCGCATCACCACTGGCGAGGGGAACGTCGTCGACATCGTGCGGGTGGATGAGCGCACGCGCACCATCTACTTCATGGCGCAGGGCCGGGAGCAGGGGCGCGACCCGTACTTCCAGCACCTGTACCGCGTGGGCTTCGACGGCCGCGGGCTGCGGCTGCTGACCCCGGAGAACGCAAACCACACCGTTTCCGTCTCCCCCGACGGCCGCTACGTGGTCGACACCTACTCCACCCCCGACACGCCGCCCGTCACCGTGCTGCGCGACATGACGGGACGGGTGCTGCAGACGCTGGAGCGCGCCGACATCTCGCGCCTGCTGGCGACCGGGTGGCGTCCGCCCACGCCCATCCGCATGAAGGGCCGCGACGGCACCACGGACATCTACGGGCTGATGTACACGCCGTCGAACCTGGATTCCACGCGCACGTACCCCATCGTCAACCAGATCTATCCCGGCCCCCAGGTGGGCAGCGTAGGCAGCCGCAGCTTCTCGCCCGCGCGTGGCGACAACCAGGCGCTGGCGGAGCTGGGGTTCATCGTGGTGCAGATCGACGGCATGGGCACGCCGGGGCGCTCCAAGCAGTTCGCCGACGCGTACTACGGCAACATGAACGACAACACGCTGCCGGACCAGGTGGCCGGGATGCGCGAGCTCGCGCGGCGCCATCGCTTCATCGACATCGACCGCGTGGGCATCTGGGGGCACTCGGGCGGCGGCTTCGCCACGGCGGCGGCCATGTTCCTGCACCCCGACTTCTTCGACGTGGGCGTGTCGCAGTCCGGAAACCACGAAAACCGCAACTACGAGGACGACTGGGGGGAGCGCTACCACGGCCTCCTGGTGCGCAACGGCGACACGGACAACTACACCGCCGAGGCCAACCAGACGCACGCCGCCAACCTGCGCGGCAAGCTGCTGCTGGCCCACGGCGGCATGGATGACAACGTGCCGCCCACCAATACGCTGCTGGTGGCCGACGCGCTGATCAAGGCGGGCAAGGACTTCGACCTGCTGATCTTTCCCAACGCGCGCCACGGCTACGGTGCCGACAACAACTACATGATGCGGCGCCGCTGGGACTACTTCGTCCGGCACCTGATGGGCGCCGAGCCGCCCCGCGAGTACCAGATCGGGCGGCCGCGCCCCGCTTCCGACTAGTTCTCGCCGATTCACCGGCGCGCGTCGGACCCAGCGCGCCGCTCGCGAGGGCCCGGCCGAAACCCGGCCGGGCCTTCGTCCGTTCCATGTCTCTGGATGGGCGCCGGGGGCCGCCCTATCTTTGCTGCACCTCCGCTGTCCCCCGCAGGTCCCCTCGCCCGGAGCCCCTGGCATGTACCTTTTCCTCTACAACGTGGCCGGCTTCGCCATGCTCGGCTGGCTGCTGCTGATCGTGCTTCCCGCGTGGCGGGTGACGCGGTGGATCGCGGAGCGCTCCGTCTTTCCCGTGTTCCTGTCCGTGCTGTACCTGGCGGGAATCCTTCCCCTGCTGGCGCAGCTCGGCCCCGGCATCATGCGGGACTTCGGCAGCGCGGAGGGTGTCATCCGCCTGCTGGCGAACCCGAGCGTGGCGCTGGTGGCGTGGATCCACATCCTGGCCTTCGATCAGGCCGTGGCGCTGGTGATCTACCGCGACAACATGCGGGAGCGTTACCTGCCGCTGCCCGTGCAGTCGGTCGTGCTGGTGTTCACGCTGATGTTCGGCCCGCTGGGGTACGTGGGCTACCTGGCGCTGCGCCGGCTGAGCCGCGGCCGCCGGGAGGCCCTGGCCCAGCCGGCGGAAACGCAGCCTGCCGTGGGGATCGTCTCCGCGGAGCGCGGGCTTGCGGCCGCGGGGCGGGAGGCGTTCCACCGGGTGATGGGCGTCTATCGGCGCGAACGCGTTCTGAGCGCGCTGGGCGTGCTGGGCATTCTCCTGGGGCTGGGGTGCGCGGCGGCCATCGGCATTCGCGGGGGCGAGTTCGTGGCGCCCGAGGGGCATCTGCGCAAGGCGATGACGTTCGACATCGCGGTCGGTATCTACGTGCTCACCCTGGTATTGTGCCTGCCGCTGGCCCGCTTTTCCCCGCGCGGGCTGGCCACCTGGCGCGCGTTCAGCGTGGTGCTGATGCTGTACGCGTACGCGATCGAAACCGTGCAGATCGCGCGCGGGCTGGACCCGCGGTTCAGCAAGGTGGCGCCGGTGCGGGACCAGATCCTGGGCGGCGTATTCTTTCTGACGGCGCTGGGGATGATCGTGCTGTTCGCCGTGCTGGCGTGGAAGATCCTGCGGCGGCGGATGGACGGCGCCGACGCGCCGCTGCTGCTGGCCCTTCGCTACGGCGCCGCGTCTACCTTCGCCGCGTTCGCGGCCGGGCTGTGGATGAGCGCCGTCCAGGGATCGCGCGCCGGGGCCGGGGCCAGCATCCTGCCGCTGCACGCGGCCGGGTTCCACGGCCTGCAGGCGCTGCCGCTGGTCGCCATCCTGCTCACCTGGGCCGCGGTGGGCGCGGCGCGCGCGCAGCCGTGGATTCACGCGGCGGGGATCGCCTGGCTCGCGGCCGTCGCGGCCATCGCCTGGCAGACGGTGGAGGGCCGCGCCATGCTGGAGGCCTCGCCCGCCATGGCGCTGGCCGCCGGATCGCTGCTGGCCTGGGCCCTCGTCGCCGCACTCGCCGTGCGCACCTGGCTCCAGGCGGGCTCACGGCCGGCGCGCGCCATCCGCCCCGCGGCGGCCTGAGTGGAGCGGGGGCGGGCGATGCGGCCGAACCCGCGCCATAGCCCGTAGTCCACGAAGGTGGACTTCGTGTCGTCGTTGCCGCGAATTCATTTCGCCCCAGCGGTATCGGCTTTCATCCTCGGCCGGCCGATCAGCCGCAGTAACGGCCGGTGCGAGTCTTCAGCCCGGGGCCGAAGATGAACGCCAACGCAAACGAACTCCTTTCGCACGGGCCGCAGCGCCGTAGATTCACGTTCGTGCCGCAGGTCCACGCCGGACTGCCGGTCCGGCGATCCATCCCCCAGACTTCCAACCACCCGATGATCAAGATACAGCGTGGGGCCGCCGGTGTAGCGGCGGCGTGCCTGATGGCGGCCTGTGCCCCGTCCGCCGGCGCGGGCCTGCAGATGCAGCCCGGAACGGCGCCCCCCATCCGCGTGGGCCAGACGGTGCAGGGCACCCTGGCCGACACCGATCCCTCGGGGCTGGAGCGGGGACCGTTCGACGCGTACCGGTTCGACGCCACAGCCGGGCAGCAGCTGGTGGCCACCATGGAATCCGACACCTTCGACACGTACCTCACCGTGGGCCGGCTGTACGGCCCCGTGATGGACGTGGTGGACTCCGACGACGACGGGGGCAGCGGCGGCGAAGGCACCAACTCGCAAATGCGCTTTACCGTTCCCGCCACCGGTGCGTACGTGCTGATCGCCCAGTCGTTCGCCGAGGAGGGCCGCGGGGCATATACGCTGTCGCTGAACCAGGCACCCGCGCCCACCACCGGGGCGTCGCAGGCCATCACCCTGGGACAGCCCGTCACGGGCGAGATCGCCGAGACCGACAACGTCGCGGACGAGGACGACGCCTTCTACGACGCGTACACCTTTGCCGGGCGCGCCGGGCAGCGCATCGCCATCACCCTGGAATCCGAGGACTTCGACACCTACCTGCGGGTCGGGCGCATGGAAGGCGGGTCGTTCGAGGAGCTGGAAAGCGACGACGACGGGGCCGGCGGCCAGGGCACCAACTCCATGGTGCGCATGACGCTGGAGGAAGACGGGCAGTACGTGATCCGCGTCAGCCCGCTGGGCGGGGGCGAGGGCGCGTACACGCTTCGGCTGGAGGAGCGCGCGGCGGCACGCGGTCCGCAGCCCGCGCAGCCGCTGCAGGCCGGGGTGCGCGCGCAGGGCGTGCTGGACGAGGATGATCCCGTGCTGGAGTCCGACAACTCGTACTACGACCTGTGGTCGTACCAGGGCCGCGAGGGCGAGGCGCTGACGATCCAGATGATGTCGGAGGACTTCGACACGTACGTGGCCATCGGCCGGATGGTGAACGGCGAGTGGGAGGAGGTCGCCTCGATGGACGATGGCGGCGAGGGCACCAATACGCTGCTGGAAGTGACCCTTCCCGCCACGGGCGAGTACGTGATCCGCGCCAACTCCTTCGGCGCCGAGGAAACGGGCAGCTACACCCTGCTGGTAGAGACCTCTCGCGACCGCTGATTCGGAACGAACAGCCTCACGCGAGAGCCGCAGAGACGCAGGGAAACGAAGAGACAGAGGAGGAGCCGGGATCAGCCTGGTTCCTCCTTTTCCTTCTCTTTCCTTTCTCTCTCTGCGGTTCTGCGTCTCTGCGTCTCTGCATGAGGCCCTTCGTTTGGATTCCTTTGGTCTGGCTGAGGGGCGAACGTTTTCAGCCATCGACGGACCGCGGGGTGGCGTGGAACGCGCAAATGCCTTATATTCAGGGGTTTGCGAGAAGAGACGAAACTCACCTTGTGGTCCGCCGACGCGAAACTGTGCGGGTCGCACGCAATCTGACCCGGAAGTGACGAGCCCGGGCACGCTGCGGAAATACGGAACAGGAAAAGAATGCGATTCGACGAGTTGGACCTTGCGCCGGAGCTTCTCCGGAACGTGAGGGAACTGGGCTATGACATCCCCACCCCCATTCAGCAGCAGGCCATTCCCTTCGCCCTGGAGGGCCGTGACGTGCTGGGCCGCGCGCCCACCGGTACGGGCAAGACCGCTGCCTTCATGCTTCCCACCCTCAACCGGCTTCGCGGCAAGGAAGGGCTGCGCGCGCTGGTGCTGTGCCCCACCCGCGAACTGGCCATCCAGGTGGCGGAGAACGCGCGGATGTATTCGCGCGGCACCGAGCTGTTCGTGGGCATCGTGTACGGCGGCACGCCGCTGGACAAGGACCTCCGCGACCTGCGCGCCGGCATCGAGGTGCTGGTGGCCACGCCCGGCCGCCTGAACGACCACCTGGAGCGCGGCAACGTAGACCTGAGCAACGTAGAGGTGCTGATCCTGGACGAAGCCGACCGCATGCTCGACATGGGCTTCAAGCCGCAGATCGACCAGATCATGCGGCGCTGCCGCCGGACGGGGCGCCAGACGCTGCTGTTCTCGGCCACCATGCCCAACTCGGTGAAATCGCTCGCCTACGAGCTGCTGAACGACCCCATCACGGTCGAGGCGGCGCCCAAGGTCACCACGGCCGAAGGGGTGGAGCAGTTCGTCTACCCGGTGGAAACGAGCAAGAAGACCGAGCTGCTGCTGCACATCCTCAAGCAGGAAGAGGTGCGCACGGCGCTGGTGTTCAGCCGCACCAAGTTCGGCGCCGACCGCATCGCCGGCCAGCTGACGCGCGCCGGGCTGACGGTGGAGGTGATGCACAGCGACCGCAACATGGCGCAGCGGGTGCGGGCGCTGGAGGCGTTCCGCAGCGGTGACGTGAAGGTGCTGATCGCGACGGACGTGGCCCAGCGCGGCATCGACGTCGAGGGCATCAGCCACGTGATCAACTACGACGCCCCGCGCGATCCCGAGGGCTACGTGCACCGCGTGGGCCGCACGGCGCGCGCCGGCGAGACGGGCGTGGCCATCACGTTCATGTCGGGCGGCGAGATCGGCGACGTGGCGGCGGTGGAGCACCTGCTGGGTTCGCGCATCGCGCGGGTGAACGTGCCCGGGTTCAGCGTGTTCGCCGAGGAGAGCATCGACGGCGCGCCGCAGGTGACCACGATCACGATGCCGGCCGAGACCAAGAAGGAGCAGCGCGCCGCGCGTGGCCGCAAGATGGGCAAGCACGCGGGCAAGGAGCTGTCGCCCGAGGAGCTCCAGAAGCTTCTGGGCACCAGCAGCGCGGCCTGATAGGCAGCGGATTCGATGGACGAAGGGCGGCTCCCGAGAGGGGGCCGCCGTTTTTCGTGGCCAGGACGATCTGTCACCGTCGCAGCCAAGGCGCGGCAGAGGTACCGTAGCGTCGGCCTCGGCTGCCGTGGGGCCCTCACCCGGCCGCGCTGACACGCGTGCCACCCTCTCCCGCAAGCGGGAGAGGGTGTACACACCAGACTCACGCGCGCAGGGCCAGCCGAAGCGCGATCGAATTCTCCCCTCTCCGCATGCGCGGCATGCGGGGAAGGGCCGGGGGAGGGGCCACCCGGGGGACCGCGCCCAGACCATCCGAATCACACTCGAATTCTCCCTTTCCCCTGCGAAGCGGGGGAGAGGGCCGGGGAGAGGGGGCTCCCAGGGAACTGCGCCGTCACCCCTCGAATCGCACCGCTTGCAAGCCTCGGGGACGTGCGCCCGAAGCCGTCGTGACCGCTTCCGCGCCCGAGCATCGAGGTGTCCTCGGCAAGATCCTTCGGCCCGCACAGGGTGGTGTGCGGGCCGGTCTGGTGCGCTTGGGCCTCTGGATGACACGCCTTGGTGCACGGCGACGGGGGTCTATTGCTTACGGAACCGCACGGAAAAGCCCGCCCCCCGGAACCGGGAGGCGGGCTTCTCGTTTCCATCGAGCGGCCGCGATCAGGTCTTGAAGCCGCTGACCAGCTCGCGCATCCGCTCGGCGGCGTGCAGCAGCTCGGCGCTGGAGGCCGACATCTCCTGCGTGGCGGCCGACTGCTCTTCGGCGGCGGCCGAGACCTCTTCGGCGCTGGCGGCGTGCGACTCGGAGGTGGTGGACACCTCCGTCAGCGCAGACTCCACCCCGCCCATCGCCTGCGAATTGCGCACGGCGGCTGCCTCTACCTGGTTGGCCGCCAGGCGTACCCCGTCCACCGCCGCCAGGATCTGCTCCAGCGCGCTGTCGGCGCCGCGCGACACCTCTTCGACGTCGGCCACCTTTTCGGTGCTGCGCCCCATGGTGCCCACGACCTCGGAAATGCGGCCGCGGATGGCCTGCACGTTCTGCGCGACCTCGTTGGCCGCGCGGGCCGAGCCCTCCGCCAGCTTCCGCACCTCTTCGGCCACCACCGCGAAGCCGCGGCCGTGCTCGCCCGCGCGCGCCGCCTCGATGGCCGCGTTCAGCGCCAGCAGGTTGGTCTGCCGCGCGATGGCGGTGATCGTCTCCACGAAGCGGTCGATCTGGGCAGAGGTCTGCGCCAGCTCGTTCACCTGGCTGGCCGACTCGGTGACCACCTCGCGGATCTCCAGCAGCCGCTGCAGCGCCCCAGACACCTCGGTGCGGCTCTGCGCGGCCACCACGTAGATCTGCTCGGAAAGCGACGTCACCATCTGCGAGGCGTGGGCGATCTCGTCGGAGCGCTGCCCCATCTCCTCGAGCGCGTCGCGGGTGGCCTGCAGCCCCTGCGACTGCGTTTCGGCGCCGCCGGCGATGCCCACCATGGCCGTGGCCACCTCGCCGCTGGAGGCAGCCACCTCTTCGCTGATGCTGGACAGGTCCGAGGCGAAGTTGCTGATGCGCTGCGCCGTTCCCGCGGTTTCGCCCACGATGTTGCGCAGCTGCCCGGCCATCTGCTCGAAGGCGCCGGCCAGCGTGGCGAACTCGCGCGTCATCCCCGCCGTCTGGCCGTTGAAGCTCACGCGAAGGTCGCCCTCGCCCAGCTGCGTGGCGGCCAGCTCAAGCGTGCGCAGCGGCGTCTGGATCTGCCGCAGCACCAGGAAGATGAGCCCGGCGGTGAACAGGCCCGCCAGCAGCCCGAGGCCGCCCAGCAGCAGCTGCCAGCGGCTCACCTCGCCGCGCAGCTCGCGGGCGGCGTCGGTCACCTTCTGCGTCTGCGCGGCGCTGATGGCGCGGATGGACTGCTCCAGCTCCCGCGTCTGCGGGCGCACTACCGCCACGCGGCGCAGCGCCGCGTCACGCTCGCCGACGTCCACCTGGGCGTGCGCCAGGGCGTACTCCACCTCGATGCGCTGGTGCGCCTGCTCGATGGCGGCGATCTGCTGGCTCTCGGCGGTGGACAGGTTCTCCAGGTCGCGGTAGCGGCGCCGCGACTCGTGCGCCTGCCTGCCGTACTGCGAGAACGCCTGCGCGAACTGCGGGTCGGGGCTCACCAGGTAGCGCTCGCCCGCGGCGATCTGGTTGAGGATCAGCGACTCCAGCGAGGTGCCGATTTCGGAGCTTGTGCGCAGCTGCGACATGCGGCTTTCCATGTCGCGCGACAGCTTCTGCAGCACCATCACCGACGTGACGGCGCCGATCATCGACACGGCGACGATCACGGCGCCGCCCAGATACAGCCAGCGCTTGAGGGTGCCGCGCCCGCCCGTGTTCCACGCCGCGCTCATCGGGCCCCCGTGGGCAGCACGATGCGTCCGCCCTGAACCGCTCCCAGCGTGAACTGCTTGTTCACCGGATCTCCGTTGCTATCGAATGCCACTCTTCCGGCCACGCCCTCGAAGGCGGGCGGGCCCCCGTCCTGCCCCCCGTAGCGGACGGCCACGGGGGTCTGCCGCCCGTCGGCCGACGCGCGCGCAATCAGCCGCCCCGCGCAGTACCCCGCCGCCGCCCGCGAGTCCGGTTCGTCGCCGTCGCGGGCCCGGGAGCGCGCCGCGCACGCCATGCCCAGCAGCAGCTCGCCACCCGGAAGGCCGCACGCGGCAAGCGCCACGAACGCGGCGGCACAGATCGCCAGCGCGGGGGCGCGGAGCGTCGCGGCACCGGCGGAACGGGCCAGGAGCATTCGGGTGAGTGGGTCGTGGAGCGTGGCCCCGTGAGTTGCCGCGGAGGGGGAGGTAAGCCCAAGCTATTTCCGGATTCCGGCGTTGTCAACGATGGCCCGCCCGCGTTGCCCGCCCGCCCCGCCGCCGATACGTTCCGCCTCATGTCATCGGTCATTTTCCCGCGGGTGCGCGCGTGAGCGACGACGCCCTGGAGCCCGACGCCCGGGCTTACGACGCGCGGCTCCTGCGCCGCATGGTCGCCTACCTGCGCCCGTACAAGGGGCGCGTGGCGCTGGCCCTGCTGCTGCTGTTCGCCGGGGCCGCGCTGGAACTGGCGGGTCCGTACCTGACCAAGGTGGCGCTGGACCGCGCCATCCCCGAGCGCGATGCCGCCCTGCTGACGCGGCTGGTGGCGTTCTACGTGAGCGCGCTGGTGCTGGCGTTCGCCACCGAGTACGTGCACACCCTGCTGACCACCTGGCTGGGGCAGCGGGTGATGTTCGACCTGCGCACGGAGGTGTTTTCGCACCTTCAGCGGCTGTCTCTGCGCTACTTCGACCGCAACCCCGTCGGCCGGCTCATGACGCGCGTGACCAACGACGTCGAGCAGCTGAACGAGGCGTTCTCGTCCGGCCTGGTCACCGTGTTCGGCGACGTGTTCACCGTGCTCTTCATCCTGGGGCTGATGCTTCAGCTGAACTGGCGGCTTGCGCTGGTGTCCTTCACGGTGCTGCCGCTGGTGGCGGTGACCACCTTCACATTCCGCTCGCTGATCCGCACGGCGTACCGCGACATCCGGGTGCGGCTGGCGCGCATCAACGCCTTTACGCAGGAGCACGTGTCCGGCTTGCGCGTGGTGCAGCTCTTCGGGCGCGAGCGGCCGGTGATGGAGAACTTCAAGCAGGTGAACGCCGACCATCTGGAGGCCCACCTGCGCTCCATCACCTACTACGCCCTGTTCTTTCCCGTCATCGAGGTGCTGACGGCCGTGGCCCTGGCGCTGATCCTGTGGTACGGCGGCGGCGAGACCATCCAGGGCGCCATGACGGTGGGCGTGGTGGCGGCCTTCCTCCAGTACACGCGCCGCTTCTTCCGCCCCATCCAGGACCTGTCGGAAAAGTACAACATTCTGCAGGGCGCCATGGCGGCGTCGGAGCGCATCTTCGAGCTTCTGGATACCGAGCCGGAGGTGCGCGACGCGGCCGAGCCCCTTCGGCTGCCGGAGCCGGGGCGGGGCGAGATCGAGTTCCGCGACGTCTGGTTCCGTTACGACGACGACGGCGAGTGGGTTCTGCGGGGGGTGAGCTTCGTGGCGCGGCCGGGGGAGCGTGTGGCCATCGTGGGCGCCACCGGGGCGGGAAAGAGCACCATCATCTCGCTGCTGATGAGGTTCTACGAGCCCAGCCGCGGCGAGGTACGGTTCGACGGCGTGCCCATCCACCGGGTACCCGTGGCCGAGCTGCGCGGGCGCATTTCGCTGGTGCTCCAGGACGTGTTCCTGTTCAGCGAGGACGTGGCGTCCAACATCCGCCTGGGCGACGGGGGGATCAGCGACGAGGCGGTGCGCCAGGCGGCGGTTCGCGTGGGCGCCGACCGGTTCGTGCAGCGGCTGCCCGGTGGGTACGCGCAGCCGCTGGGGGAGCGCGGGCTTTCGCTGAGCGTCGGCGAGCGGCAGCTGGTGTCGTTCGCGCGGGCCCTGGCGTTCGAGCCGCTGGTGCTGGTGCTGGACGAGGCCACCAGCTCAGTGGATTCGGAACTGGAGGCGCAGATCGACGAGGCCCTTGCGGAGCTGATGCGCGGGCGCACCTCGCTGGTGATCGCCCATCGCCTGTCCACCGTTCAGAGCGCCGACCAGATCCTGGTGCTTCACCACGGCGAGCTTCGCGAGCGCGGCACGCATGGCGAGCTGCTGCGGCGCGGCGGGCTGTACGCGCGGCTGCACGAGCTGCAGTTCGTGCGGTCCCAAGGCGGGTGAATCCCCGGTTCAGGGTCGGCGCGCATCGGGTGTCATCCCGAGGAAGCGGCCACGCCAAACTGGCCCGCGCTCCGCAGTCCGCAGCGACCGAGGGATCCGCCACACACTCCGGGTGCGCCTGATCCCGCCGCGCACCGCAGGCGGAGTCGGTCCAGGCGCGCGTCCGATCCAGGGGCGGGTGAACCCGCGTACCTGCTCTGCCCTTATCTCCCCGGAGGCACACATGATCCTCAGGAAGAAACTCGCACTCGCCGCTGTTGCCCTGGTGGTGGGTGCGTGCTCGGCGCATCCGACCGATGCCGAGCCAGCCGCGAGCGTGACGAAGATCCAGCAAAGTACGTCCACGCTGCCGGATACTTCTTCTGCCGAAGCGACGAGCACGTCGTCCAGCGATGGCGATGGCCGGACCGGAAACCTGTTCGGGTCAGGAACCTGATTGCGTGAGGGTGAGCATGTCGTGCGCCAAAGCACGGGCGGACCCGCCTCCTTTCAGCCGAGTGTCAAGCGAAGCCGTTGTGCGCGTAGCACGATGTGCTACGATTCAGTCGGTTTCCTACTTCCTTCGGAGGCACGATGGTTCGCGAGATCATTCTCCGCCAAGCTGGTGGGTCGGTTACGGCGACGTTGCCCAAAGACATGGCCGATCGTCTTCATGTGGGTGCAGGAGACAAGGTCTATGCGATCGAGACTGAACGCGGAGTCCTGCTTACCCCGTACGACCCCGACGACGCGATGCAGGCGTTCGAGGAAGTACGACGCCAGTACCGGAACACGCTGAGGAAACTGGCCGAGTGAGCCTATGATGGAGCCCCCGTGGGCTCTCCCGGCTGATCGCGAACGTAATGCACTTGGAGATGTTCCGGGAGCATGGCGGAGCACCGGGTGTGCGGCAGGGGGGTGAGGACCTGATCGAGTCCGCGCTGGCCCGCCCCACAGCACCGGCTCGCCTACTCGCCGGAGTCGGATTTGCCCGCGCTCGCCGAAGCGTATCTCACAGGGCTGGCAAAGAACATGGGTACGTTTACGGAAACAACCGAGTGGCCTTTGCAAGCGCTGCGACCTTTCTCCGGCTGAACGGGTCGCGGCTCACGGCATCAGAGCCGGAGGCATACGATGCAGTCATCGGACTGGTCGAGGGGCGGTATTCGGAAGAGCAGATCGCCGCGTGGATTCGAAGCCAGTCCGAGTCCGTTCGCTGAGCGCATCGCGACACAAGGGTCAGGCGCGTGCGGGGTCGGCTCGCAAGCATTTCGTCCGGCTGAAAACATGCCCGGCCCCCCGCAGTTCCTGCAGCCGATTGTTAGGCCGCCTCCCGGGTCAGGTCCCAGCGTTTTTTATGAGGCGCCGCGAACTCTCCAAGCCCTGCCCCGCATCTGGCTGGTGCTGTTTACGATCAGCTGGGGTGCGGGAGCTGGGTCGCACGTCTTCATTTTACGGGCTTCACTTCTTCAGCGAACCGTCGATGACTCCGGCGGTGCTCGCTCCAGAGAGATCCGAGGGCAGCCGCCGCCAAAGGCCCAGCCAAGGTGCCCGCGTGCGAGTTGTGAAGTGCGGATACCGGCCAGGCCACCTCAAAGACGATCGTGAGGAGAAGGCCGGTAAGCACGACGTAATCGATACCTCGATTCGCCAGAGGCCGGAAGTACATGATGCTTGCATACACCAGGAACGCGATCACCCATACGACAACGAATGCTGCTGAGCGCGTGGGGGCGGTGAGGTGTGCAGGGTCACCGAAAACGGACCGGGCGAAGGTGGCGACGAGGAGACCCACACACCAGTAGATGCGAGAGATTGGGAGTTGTCGATCCAAGGTAAACACTCGGTTGATGAGTTCGAACGAGCGAGACACTTACGTCCGCTGGACTCCCGTGCGACGGCCGTGAAGTTTGCCAGAACGCCTAACGACTAAGCTAACTGGCGTCGGTAGACGTCCCAGTTGAGCGGCTGTTCATGTCAACTGACTCAAACCGATTACCGCTCCACTTTCGTTATTATCCGTTGCTTTCATTCCTTTACCTCGGAATACTTCTTAGCGGTTTCCAAAACCTCTTTTATTATATCTGATGATGTCGGCCATTCCGTGCATGGAATTGTGTTTTCGTCCGCATATTTTTGTGCCGAAAAAAGAATGTCGCTCGTGACCTCAATCGTTGGGAAAGTATGGCAACTTGCTGCATCTAATTCAGCTTTTGCATAAGCAAGGCTATTCAGGACTGCTAATGCATCATCCCGATACCCGCCCCCTGCTGTGGAATTCGCCGCGAGTAGCATCCCCAAAGCCACTGTCGCCTTAGTAGCTTCCTCCCCGGTTATGTCGCTTAGCAATGCCACAACTTCTTTGAAGTCATTGCATTTCGAGGCGTACCCAAAGAATGACTTCCCTTCTATCTCGCTCATATAGCACATGCTCCGAGGACGTTCAACTTGTTGTTCAGTGGACGGAATTCCGGCCAACACCCCCGTCTGCTTGCGCATCGCCGAATCCCGTCCTCCAGATAATGCGCACCCCACCGGTCAACCAACATACATCCCCCGCGACGCCTTGGTCCACCTGGTCTCGATGTGCTGCACGATGATCATCGCGCCGTCAGAAACTCGCCTCCACCCCGATGGACGGCAGGAAGGGGAACATGCTGATGCCGGAGCGCGTGGGCGGGCTCTTGTCGTAGTTGTAGAAGTAGAACAGCACGTTGCGCTTGTTGTAGGCGTTCAGCACCTGCACGTACGGCGTGAAGGTGCCCCAGCGGCGTGTGTAGGGGCGGCGCACGGTGACGTCCAGGCGGTGGTACGCCGGGTAGCGGTCGCGGTTGCGGTCGGCCAGCACCACGTAGTAGTTCGGATCCTCGTCGTCCCCGGTCCGCGGGTAGGGAAAGCGGTATCCCCCCTCCGCGATGTCGGTCTCGAACGACAGCACCTGCGCCACGGGCCGCGTGAACGGCGTTCCCGATCCGTAGTTCCAGCGCAGCCCGGCATCGATTCCGCGCGGCAGTTCGTACTGCATCACCACGTCGACGTCTACGCGCCGGTCGAAGATGGGCGCGAAGGTCACCGTCTGCGGCACGCCTTCGATGCCGATCGCGGCGGGGTCGGGAAAGGTGCGCGATGCCTTCAGCAGGCTCACGGTCGTCCAGCCCGTCAGGCGCCCCGTGCTGCGGCGCACCAGCAGGTCCAGGCCGTAGCTGTTTCCATCGCCCAGCAGCAGGTCGTCGCCGGGATTGTTGGGGTCGTCGGCCGGGTTGAAGTCCGTCACCCCCCCGTAGTTCCGGTAGTAGCCCTCCACCGAGGCGTACCACTGCTCGCCCCAGAACTTCTCAAGCCCCAGTTGCACCTGGTCCGATACGACGGGTGGCACGTTCGCGTCGGCCAGCACCCAGGTGTCGTTGCTCAGCGGAAGCTGCTCGTCACGCAGGGAGTGGAGAAACTGCACGTATCGCCCGGCCGCCACCTTCAGCGCCGCGCTGCGGTCCACCCCCAGGAACCGCTTTACGGCCAGCCGCGGCGAGGCGATCACGCACGAGCGGTTGGGCCGGACGACCACGTCCTCGGGATCATCCGGAAACAGGTCGGCGGGCGGACCCGACGAGCAGGCGCCGGCGTTGCTCCGCCCGAAATCCAGGCGCAGCCCGGGCTCCACGATCCACG
>NZ_DATBNB010000651.1 GCF_036554565.1 Longimicrobium sp.
CACCAGCGGCCCCGTGCGGACCGGAAGCCGCGAGGGGATCTCGGCCAGGAATTCCGCGAGTGCCTGCTGCGACACCTCGAACGACTGCGGCTCGGGCAGGGTGCCGCCCATGTACCGGTACCACGCCCACCCCGGCCCGTATCCCCACGGCGTTCCGCTGTGTGGCGCCTCCGGCGTGACTACGACGGCGCCCGGCGCCAGGTGCGGGGCGAGCGACAGCAGGTCGAACCGGTCCGACCCGCGCCCGTGCAGCAGCACCACCAGTGGGGCGCCGTCCTGGACGTCGGGCGGAACGGCGGCTTCGTATTTCAGCATCAGCGCTCCGCGGAGGCCGAAGGGCGGCCGGAGGTGCCGAGCGGGCCGCGGCCGATGGACATGATGCCGCCCAGGATCAGCAGAAGGGCGAGCACCACGCCCGCGAGCGCCACGCCGTGCGCCTTCTTTCCATCCGGCTGCTTCTTGGCGTACGCCGACAGCGCGGGCATCACGATGGCGGCGGCGATCATCATGGTCAGGTGCCCCATCAGCGCGCCGTACCAGATACCGGTGAGGACCAGCGCAATCCCAAGCAGCACCTGCAGATGCAGCAGCCCCGTGAACGCCGCCGTCAGGCCGCGCGAGGGGCCCGCGTACGCCCGTCCGCGAACGTAGCCCATGATCAGCACGACGATGGCGGCCACGGCGGCGAGCAGGACCAGGTAGCGCAGCCCGGAATGGGCGTGGAAGAGAATGGTCATCGATCCGCGATGTGGATGGAAGCGCGGCCCGGACGGCCGCTCGCGGGGACAATGTACGGGGCGGGGGACAGTGCGAAAGTGCGAGAGTGCGAGAGTGCGACAGTGCGACAGTGCGAGAGTGCGAGGGCCGCACGGTGGGGCCGGCTGTCATCCTGAGCGAGCGGCCACGAAGTACCTGCCTCTGCACCGCGATCCGCAGCGACCGAAGGATCCGCCACACACCATTCGAGACGCGCCGCCATAGAGGACCAAACCGCATAGCCAGAGCGCACCAGGAGAAGGCGCCCAAGCAATGCGGTTCGTCAGTTTTCACTCTCGCACTTTCGCACTTCGCACTTTCGCACTTCCCTTACGCACTCTTCTTCGCCTGCCGCACGAACATCTCCTGCACCAGCGCGTTGAACTCGCGCTGCATCTGGTCGTGCTCCGTCTCGCAGGTGCGGCCGATCTCGCTCAGGCGCGGCTCGCCGATGCGGTCGCCCGCGGCGGCAAAGGTCGCGAAGGTATCCTGGGCCTGGCGGATCATCACGATGTCTTCCACCACGCGCAGGAAGTCGTCGGTGCGCAGGCTGTCGGCCACGTCCTTGGCCTTGCCCAGCACGAATCCCAGCGCACCCTTCAGCCCCTGGCCCCCTTCCTCACCCAGCGTGGCCCGGTACGCGTTCAGCGTCTGCTGGTGCTGCTGCATGCGGGGAATGTAGCGCTCGCACAGCGTGCGGAACGCGGGGTCCTCCGCCTGCTTCGCGTGGTCTTCCAGGCTCTCCAGGAGCGTCTTGTGCTGCATGACGCAGTTGCTGACCTGCGCGCGCAGGAAATCTCGGCCCTCGTGCATTTGCTCTGCCTTCCATTGATTTCGATCCCCCGCCGCCCGAACGGCGACGGGGGCGAACGCCTGGTGCAGAAGGTATGCCCAAGGTTTGTTCAGCGCGCCTGCGGGCCTGGGCCCGGGCCCTCGGTGCTCAGCTCCCGGTTCGCCTGGTTGGTTCCCGCGGGCGTAGGCTCGTGCTCCTCGCGCGCCACCTCGCCGATCTCGCCCAGCGCCTGCGGGCGGATCCAGCCCTTTTCGGCCGCGTGGCGTGCCGCCGCCAGCGTGTCGTCGGCCAGGATCAGCGCGCTGCCCGCGTGTTCCACCTCCGCCGCCAGCTTGCGGATCGCGCCCACGCGATCGGGCCGCGGAACGACGTTGCGGATGTACACGGCCAGGATGCGGTCCGGGTAGTCGCGCACCACGCGGTGGTAGATCTCGGGATCTTCCTGCCCGCTGTCGCCGATCAGGACGAAGGGCAGGGCGGGGAACAGGTCCAGGATGCGGCGGATGGCCTCCAGCTTGTGGCTGGCGTGCCCCGTGGGCAGGGTTTCCTGCGCGCTGACGCCCCAGTCGCGCAGCATCAGCGGCCCCAGGGGAATCTTCTGCACCATCAGGAACTCGGTCAGCGTGTCGTGCAGGTTCCACGGGCTGCTGCTGACGTAGAAGATGGGGTTGAAGGGCGACTCGCCCGCGCCCTGCTGCAGCGCACGGTAGAACGGGGCCACGCCGGGAAAGGGCACCCGCGTGTGGGCGTTGCTCAGGAACACGTTCTTCGCCATCCGCAGCACCGACGTGGCGTCGGTCTTCACCACGGTGTCGTCGATGTCGCTGATCACCCCGAACGCCGCGGTGGGCGGGGGAACGAGCACCTGGCCCAGCGCACGGTGCGGCGGGTTGGACTCGGCCGGCTCCAGCAGCTCGATCACCACCTCGTGCCACAGGTTGTCGGCGCTGAACGGCGGCTTGGGATGGAGCCACGCCTCGAAGTAGCCCTCCTCGTCGGTGGTGACGGCCGCCTCGCCCCCGGGGTAGATGACGCGCACCTTCGCGCCGGCCACCTCGTCGCTTTCGAAGCGCTGGATCATGGCTGCCAGGTTCATGGCGATGCCCTGCTCGGCCACGGCTGCGGGAACGGCGGCCCCGCGCACCACCCGGCCGCGCAGGTACGCGCGGTCGGCACAGCCGTAGCCGCGGTACGCCTCGATGCGCGCGGTGCCGTCGCCCATGGCGCCGAACTTCTGCCGCTGCGCGTCCACCTTTTCTTCTACCCGGTGGACGAATTTCGCGATCGCGTTCTTCCAGTCTGCCATCTCGTGGCGCCCTGGGGTGAAGGGTTGGGATCAGGCCCGCGGCACTGGCCCGCCGGGCGCACGCCGAGCATATTGGCGAACGAGAATCCCGCCGTCTACGCCCCCAGCTCCCCCTGATCCCACATCCGGATGCCATCCACCGTACCCGCCGAGCGCCGCGGAATGCTGAACGCGCTGGGGCTTCACCGCCCGGAGCTGCGCGCCTGGGCCATGTACGACTGGGCCAACTCCGCGTTCATCTGCACCATCACCAACGCGGTGTTTCCCATCTACTTCGTCAGCGTGGCGGCCAAGGGGCACCCGAACGCGACGGAAACGTACGCCTGGGCCACCACCGTGGGGCTGGCGATCGTGGCGGTGATGGCGCCCATTCTGGGCACCATGGCCGACTACGTGGCCATCAAGAAGCGCCTGCTGGCCACGTTCATGGGCGTGGGCGTGGCCGCCACGGCGCTGATGTTCCTGATCATGCAGGGCAACCTGCTGCTGGCCTCGGTCCTCTTCATCCTCGCCAACGTCGGGGCAAACGGCAGCTTCGTGTTCTACGAGTCGCTGCTGCCGCACATCGCCGAGCGGGATGAGATGGACCGCGTGTCGACGGCGGCGTACGCCATGGGCTACATCGGCGGCGGGCTGCTGCTGGTGATCAACCTCATGTGGATCCAGAAGCCGGAGTGGTTCGGGCTGCCCTCCGGCCCGGGGCTCACGCCGGCACAGGCCACGCTCCCCGCGCGGCTGTCGTTCCTGTCGGTGGCCGTATGGTGGCTGCTTTTCTCCATCCCGCTCTTCCGCCGCGTACCCGAGCCGCCGGTGGCGCGCGAGTCGGATGAACACGCCGGGGCCAACCCCGTCCGCGTGGCGTTCACCCGCCTGGCCGAGACCTTCCGCGCGCTGCGGGGCTACAAGCAGGCGTTCCTGATGCTGCTCGCGTTCCTTATCTACAACGACGGGATCGGCACCATCATCCGCATGGCGACGGTGTTCGGCACGGAGCTGGGGATTCCGACGGGGACGATGATCACCGCCATCGTCCTCGTCCAATTCGTGGGCGTGCCGTGCGCGTTCCTGTTCGGTGCGCTGGCGGGAAAGATCGGGGCCAAGCGGTCGGTGTTCATCGCGCTCGGCGTATACGTGCTGATCGCCATCCTGGGCTACCGGATGCAGACCGGGCGCGACTTCCTGCTGCTGGCGGTTGGCGTGGGGCTGGTGCAGGGCGGTGCGCAGGCGCTGAGCCGCTCGCTCTTCGCCAGCATGATCCCGCGCCACCGCTCGGGCGAGTTTTTCGGGTTCTTCGGCGTGTTCGAGAAGTTCGCGGGAATCTTCGGACCGGCGATCTTCGCGATCGTGGTCAGCTACACGGGCACCAGCCGCGAAGCCATCCTGTCGATCATCGCCTTCTTCGTGATCGGCGGATTCCTGCTTTCGCGCGTGGACGTGGAAGAAGGGCAGCGCGTAGCTCGCGCGGAGGAGGCGGCGGTGGAAGGCGGCGTGATCGCCCCGGGCTGACGAACGGCAGT
>NZ_DATBNB010000652.1 GCF_036554565.1 Longimicrobium sp.
CAACGCTCCTTGCACGCCCGCGTGGCCGCCGACGCGCACGCGTGCCACGGGCGACCATTCCAGCCCTATCCCTGCCGTGGCCCCGAGCGCGCCCGACGAGATCTCTCCGAACTCCCCTGCTTCCGAGCGGTGCGAGGCGAGGAACGCACCGGCGAACCCATAGGGCCGCAGGTCGCCCTGCCCCGCACCGAACAGCTTGACCCCGGGCGCCAGGGTGAACGACATGAGGTTCTGCTCATTCTCGTCCTGATCGGTACCCGACCCGATGGTGGCGCCCGCCTCGATCCCCACCTCCAGGCGTGGCGAAACCATGTGCCACACGCCGATGGTGGGCTGCCCGAACGGGCGCAGGGAGAGCGCGGTGGACCGTTCCGGCGCGTCCTGGGCGGATGCGGCGCGGGGCGCGAGGAGCGCTGCGGAAAGCACTGCGATACATGCCACTCGGTTCATTGGAGATTCCGTTCGGGATCGGAGTTTCGGGCCCCCCGCACGCACCGGATTCCGTGCGTTTGCGGGGCTCTGGACGGCGGGGCATGGCGCGGTGTATGCTGCCGCGCACAGGAAAGTTCCCGCGGCCGCGATTGGCTGCGTTTTCCCACACCGGCGAACATCATGGCGAACGTGGCGGGCGGGGTCGAGGCGGCCATCCGGTCAAACTGGGAGCGGTTGAGCGGCAAGCCCGGTGGCAAGGCGCTCTTCAGCATGCTGCTGGGGCGGATGGTGCCGTACTCGGGTTCCATCGGCGCGCGGGTGCAGGAGCTTCGCCCGGGGTACGCGCGGGTGACGCTGGCGGACCGCCGCAAGGTTCGCAATCACCTGCGGTCGGTGCACGCGATCGCCCTGATGAACCTGGCGGAGCTTGCCACGGGCCTGGCGCTCAACGTGGGGATGCGGCCGGATGCGCGCTCCATCCTGAAGGGGCTCTCCATCGAGTACCACAAGAAGGCCCGCGGCACCCTGACCGCCGAGGCCAACGCGCCGCTGCTGGACAGCAACGAAGAGCGCGACCTCGAGGTGACGACGGACGTCCGCGACGAGGCCGGCGACGTGGTCGCCTCGGCGATCGCCCGGTGGCGAGTGGGGCCCAGGAAGTGACGGAGCCTTAGGATTGATGCGCGTCCAGCCGGCAGTGGTGCGGCCTCGGGCGCCCCCCATCCCCAGCCCTTCCCCCGCAAACCGCGCGGGGGAAGGGAGCCAGTGTGGAGTGCTGCCCAGACCTCCCCGTCTCGCCAAAGCCTGTCATCCTGAGGCCCAGGCGCACCCTGCCTGCCCGCAGCACATCCTGCGCGGGCCGAAGGAACTAGCAGCGGCCACGTAACCGCCCGGGCGCGGCAGCGGTCACCACTGCAGAGGACGCGGCTCCTCAATGAGGCCCGGCGTTCAGGCGGGGATCCCTGGTGAAGGCCGGTGTGTTTCGGACAAGCCGGCGCAGTTCCCGGCTGCCCTCACCCCCGGCCCCTCTCCCGCAAGCGGGAGAGGGGAGAATTCGATTGCGCTTCGGCAGGTTCGGACGCATGCGCAACGCACCTTCCGGAACGCTCGGCCCTTGCTCCCTTCCCCCGCGCAGTTTGCGGGGGAAGGGCTGGGGATGGGGGGCGCCCGGCGCTGCGCCACACCCACCGGAGCGCTCCAACCCGGTTTTCGCACTAACGCACTACCCCGCCGTTCAGTACCGCGTCTCGATCCCGTGCACCACGCGGAACGTGTCCCGGGCGATCAGCAGCTCCTCGTCCGTGGGAATCACCCACACCTCCGTCCCCGCACCCTCCGGGCTGATGCGCCCCTCGCGGCCCACGTGCGCCTCGTTGGCCGACGCGTCTATCTTGATGCCGGCGAACTCCAGCCCTTCGCAGATCATCGCGCGCACCGCGGGCGCGTTCTCGCCGATGCCTCCCGCGAAGCAGAGGGCGTCCGCTCCGCCCATCGCCGCCAGGTACGAGCCGATGTACTTGCGCGCCCGGTAGCAGAAGATCTCGATCGCCAGCCGCGCCCGGCGGTCGTCGTGCTCGCGGGCCTCGGCCAGCAGCTCGCGCATGTCGTTGGTCAGGCCGGAGATGCCCAGCAGCCCCGACTGCTTGTTCAGCAGCATCTCCACCTCGGCCAGCGACAACCCCTCCTTCTGGGCGATGTAGTCCAGCACCGCGGGGTCCACGTCACCGGAGCGCGTGCCCATCACCAGCCCCTCCAGCGGGGTAAACCCCATCGACGTGTCCCGCGACTCGCCGCCGGAGATGGCGCACGCCGAGCAGCCGTTGCCCAGGTGAAGGGTGATGATGCGCTGGGTTTCGCGCGGGGTGCCCGTCAGCTGCCGCCAGCGGTAGCTCACGTAGCGGTGCGAGGTTCCGTGGAATCCGTAGCGGCGCACGCGGTGCCGGCGGTACAGCGAGTAGGGGATGGCGTACAGGAAGGCGCGCTCGGGAAGTGTGTGGTGGAACGCCGTGTCGAACACCGCCACCTGCGGCACTGCCGCGCCCAGCACGGCGCGGACGGCGTGGATGCCCTTGAGGTTCGCGGGATTGTGCAGCGGCGCCAGCTCGATGGTTTCCTCGATGCCGCGCAGCACCTGCTCGTCAATGCCGACCGAGCGGACGAAGCGCTCGCCGCCGTGCACCACGCGGTGCCCCACCGCGCCGATCTCCGCCAGGCTGCCCAGCGCGCCGCCCTCCGGCCCCACCAGCCACTGCAGCAGGAACTCCACCGCGGCGCGATGGTCCCGTAGCGGCGCCGAGCCCTTTACGGACGGCCCGTCGCCCGCGCGAAAGCTCCATACCGCCTCGCCCCCGATGCGCTCCACCTGCCCGCGCGCCACCCGCCGGTCGGTGTTGTCGGCGAAGCACTGCTCGTCGGTATCGATCACCTGCCACTTGAGCGACGACGAGCCGACGTTGAGGACCAGGATGTTCATTCGATCATACGGCTGAGGGCGGTGCTCTCCATTCCGCGAGAGTACCGCCTCGCCGTTTCCCCCGCCAGAGCGCGCGGGGGAGTGCAGCGAAAGGCCGCGCACGGATTCTGCTTTGCCTGACCGTGCTACGTGCGACACACACGCATCCCCCACCCGGCGGACGACCACGATGGGCATTTCGCTGCGCCCCGAGCACCTGAAGCGGTACCGCGACATGGCACGCCTGGCCATGAAGTACGGGCGCAGCGACCTGGTGCGGCAGGCCGGGCTGGAAGACGCGCTCGAGGGCACCGACGAGGTGCTTCAGAGCACCGACGCTCCCGGCCTGGCCGACGAGCTGGCCGACGACCTGGAGCGGATGGGGCCCAC
>NZ_DATBNB010000653.1 GCF_036554565.1 Longimicrobium sp.
TAGCAGAGAAGGATGCGCGTGATGGTCCGGTGAAAAACGCTTACGGCCTGGGTCACGGTCACGGTGGGCGCGCTGGCGGACGACGGGCGAACGAAGCTGGAACTGGACCTGGCGGAGCTCGTCACGGCGCCGCACGACTTCAAGAGCAGATAGGCGGGGCGGCCGGGGCCCGCGAGGTGCCGGCCGCCCCGGCGGCATGGCGCCGGGCATCCTCACGCCCCTGGACTCCCGGAGATTCGCATCGAGAGCTTCGACGACCGCAGCGCTCCCGTGTGCTCGAGCCGCCCAGCCGCAGTCTACGCCCGCTCTGCCGACGGAGGCTGCCCGTCCCCGCCGGCCGCGGCGCGCCAGGAGGCCACTCCCACCGAGATCGAAGCAATTGCCAGGGAGTACCCCAGCGCTACAACGATCACGAGGATGGGCATCCCCAGGATGACGAAGCCAATCACTCCCTCGCCCCGCCAGCCCCGCCAATCTGCGTACCCGAGCAAAAGAAAAAGCGGCCACCCGTAGGCGCGAGTCGCCAGCCCGAGCAGTCCTTCCGGCTCTCGGCCGTTGTACATCATCGCCAGGGCGGCCGAGAGCACGACGAGTTGGGCCGCGAAGGACCATCCAACGATTCGCTTGAACGCCCGCCGCCTGCCCGTTGCCCACGACCCCATCTCACCATGCATCGATGCTGCCCCTCTTAGGCTTCTGACGCTCCCCGGACTGGTTCCGTCGTCACCTGGATCGCTCGGCTGCTCACCGCCTCCGCAGTCGAAGACGCCACGGCCGATGACCCGTGTGGCGGGAAACTATTGCCGTGCCTCTGACGGCGCACGATCCACGGCAACCTTCGGCTTGCCGACTGAGATAGACGGCGTCCAGTGGTCACGACATACTGGCTCCCGCCGGGGCGAACCGGTTATTGTTGATCATCCCGCACGACCGCCCCGACACACGCGCCTCCCGTTCCCTCACTCCCCGGCTGGAAACCACGGATGAAGAAGACATCGATCCTCTCGGCGCTCCTCGCATCGCTGATCGGGTGCAGCACCGGCTTCGCGCAGGACGCGCCCGCGCAGCAGCCGTTCACGACCACCGGTTTCCAGTTCACCGTGGGATTGACGGGAGCGCAGTCCACCATCGAAAAGGGAGAAAGCGCCACCACCGGCATCGGCGTAAGCCTGCACGCGGGGTACGGCATCACACGGCGGCTTTCGCTCTTTGCCGGGGGCACCGGAACGACGATGGAATCCGGCAAATACGCCCTGGCCCACGTCGATCTCGGCGGCCGGTTCCTGCTCTCCGAGGCCCAGCTGCGGCCCTACCTGCAGGCGGGGTGGACGGGGCGGCTGGCGAGGGAGGAGATCCCCGAGCACTTCGACGACAAGGTCATCCAGATCCGCGGAGTGGGCCCGAGCGTGGGCGCCGGGGTGGAGTACGGGGTTTCGCCCGAAGCCGCGGTAGACGTGGGGCTGGTCTACACCGGCGGCGACTACACCGAGGGAAAGATCACGAAGGACCCCTGGACGGACCTGGGCAGCGACGCATTCGGCGCGCGGAGCCTGCGGTTCACGGTGGGCGTCACGGCGCGGCTCTAGCCGCCTGATCCGCGACACGCGGCGGTGTGCGCGGACGGAACGCGGCATTATCTTCCCGGCATGACCACGATCACCCTTCCCCTGGTCCGGACCGGCGTGGTGCGCGGCGCCTGCCCCCACGACTGCCCCGACACGTGCGCCATGCTGGTGCACGTGCAGGACGGCCGCGCCGTGCGCGTGCAGGGCGACCCCGACCACCCGGTGACGCAGGGCTTCCTGTGCACCAAGGTGAACCGCTACGTCGAGCGCACCTACCACGCGGACCGGCTGACGACGCCGCTGCGCCGCGTGGGCCCCAAGGGCGAGGGGCGGTTCGAGCCGGCTTCGTGGAACGAGGCGCTGGACGACATCGCCCGGCGGCTGAACGCAATCCGCGCGGGCGAGCACGGGCCGCAGGCCATCCTCCCCTACTCGTATTCCGGCACGCTGGGCAAGGTGCAGGGCGAGTCGATGTCCAGCCGCTTCTTTCACCGCATCGGCGCCAGCCTGCTGGACCGTACCATCTGCGCCACCGCGGGGAGCGTGGGCTGGGGCGTCACCTACGGCGATCGCCTCGGGCCCACACCGGAAGAAGCCGAGCACGCGCGGTTCATCCTCCTCTGGGGCACCAACACGCTCACCAGCAACCCGCACCTGTGGCCGGCGCTGCGCCGCGCCCGCGAGGCCGGGGCGCGCCTGATCGCCATCGACCCCATCCGCACGCGCACCGCGGCCCAGTGCGACGAGCACCTGCCCATCCGCCCCGGCGCCGACGCCGCGCTGGCGCTGGGGATGATGCACGTGATCTTTCGCGACGGGCTGGATGACACTGAGTACCTGCGCGAGAACACCGTCGGCTGGGAGGCGCTGCGGGAGCGGGCGGGCGAGTGGACGCCGGAGCGCGCGGCGGGGATCACGGGGCTGGATGCGGAGCGCATCGAGCAGCTGGCGCACGAGTACGCCACCACGCGGCCGTCGTTCATCCGGCTGAACTACGGGCTGCAGCGGCACCGCGGCGGCGGCACCGCGGTCCGCACCATCTCACTCCTTCCTGCGGTCACCGGCGCCTGGCGCGACTTGGGCGGGGGCGCCACGCTCTCCACCAGCGGCGCCTTCAAGCTGAACGGCGGCGGGCTGCAGCGGCCGGACTGGGTTCCGCCCGGGACGCGCACGATCAACATGATCCAGCTGGGCGAGGCGCTCACGAAGCCGGATGCGGGCGTGGGCGGGCCGCCGGTGCAGGCGCTGGTCGTCTACAACAGCAATCCCGCGGCGGTCGCGCCGGACCTGGGCAGCGTCCGGCAGGGGCTGCTGCGCGACGACCTGTTCACGGTGGTGATGGAGCACTTCGTCACCGACACGGCGCGCTACGCGGACTGGGTGCTCCCCGCGACCACGCAGCTGGAGCACTGGGACGTGCACACCGCGTACGGGCACCTGTACCTGACGCTCAACCGGCCGTCCATCGCCCCGGTCGGCGAGTCGCTGCCCAACACCGAGATCTTCCGGCGGCTGGCCAGGCGGATGGGGCTGGACGATCCCGAGTTCGCGGACGGCGACGTGGACCTGATCCGCCAGGCGCTGGAGTCGTCGCACCCCTGGATGCAGGGGATCACCTTCGAGCGGCTGCTGGACGAGGGATGGATTCGCGTCGGCGCGCAGCGCGACTTTCGTCCGTACGCGGAGCCGAAGCCGAACACGCCCACGGGAAAGATCCAGATCCTGGCGCCTGAGCTGGAGGCCATCGGCATCGATCCCCTGCCCACGTACGTGCCGCCGGCCGAGAGCGCCGAGGCAGACCCCGAACGCGCCGCGCGCTATCCGCTAATGCTGCTGTCGCCGCCGGAGCATCCGCTGATGAACAGCACCTTTGCCAACGTGCCGCACCTGGAGCGCGCGGCGGGGCCTACCAAGCTGCTGCTGCATCCCAACGAGGCGGCGGTGCGCGGGGTGCGCGACGGCGACCGCCTGCGCTGCTGGAACGACCGCGGGCACTTCTTCGGCCGGGCGGTGGTGACGGATGACGTCCGGCCGGGCGTCGCCGTTTCCTACGGCGTGCGCTGGGCGCAGCTCTCCGACGGCGGCCGCACGGTGAACGACACCACCTCGCAGGGCGTTACCGACATGGGCGGCGGCGCCGTCTTCTACGACAATGCGGTAGAGGTGGAGGTGGCGGCGGGGGACGAGATTCTGGACAGAGTGCCCCGTCCGGGTGTATATTCAACCGTTCCACCGAGTTAGCCCCCGAAGGAACGCCCCGCCGCAGGAGCAATCCACGTTGCGAATCCTCTACGTTTCCCACTCGTTTCCGCTGCCCGGCGACCCGCTGAGCAACGTGGGCGGAATGCAGCGCGTGGCGCAGGGGCTGCACGCGGCCCTGGGCGAGCATCCGGGCGTGGAGCTTCATTCGCGGCTGCTGGAAACGTCGTGGAAGCAGACGCCGCGCCGCATGCCGGGCTTCATGGCCGGGCTGCTGCGGGAGATTCCGCGCGTGGTCAAGCGCGAAAAGATCGACGTGGTGCTCCACTCGTCCATGGTCACCGCCTCCACCACGGCGGTGCTGGGCAACGCCATCCGCCGCGCGGGCGCACTCTCCGCCGCCATCCCCGTGGGGCGCGACGTGACGCTGCCCACGCCGGGATACCAGTGGTTCGTTCCCAGGGTGCTCAAGGGGCTGGACCTGGTGTTTCCCATCAGCCGGGCCACGGGGCAGGAGTGCCTGGCGCGCGGCTTGTCGCCGGCGAAGATGCACGTGATCCCCTGCGGCGTGGACGTGGACCTGTTCGGCGCGCCCCGCGACCGGCGCGCCGCCCGGCGCGAGCTGCTGAAGTCCATCGGCGAGTCGGCGGGCACCATCCCGGATGACGCGCTGATCCTGGTGAGCGTCGGGCGCCACCAGGAGCGCAAGGGCTTCACCTGGTTCACCGACCAGGTGATGCCGACCATGCCCGGCAACGTGATCTACCTGATCACGGGCGAGGGGCCCATGACGCCGCAGATCCAGGCATCCATCGACCGCCATGGCCTGCACGGAAACGTGCGGCTGCTGGGCAAGGTGTCGGAAGAGATGCTGCTGACGCTGTACCGCGGCGCCGACCTCTTCGTGATGCCCAACATCCACGTGAAGGGCGACATCGAGGGGTTCGGCGTGGTGATGCTGGAGGCGGGACTGTGCGGAATGCCGGTGATCGCGGCGGACCTGGAAGGGATCAGCGACGTGATTCGCGAGGGAGAGAACGGGCACCTGGTGCCCAGCCAGGACGCCGAGGCGTTCCGGGCGCTGGTGCTGCGCTACCGCGCGGACCGCGCCCTGGTGGCGCAGGCGTCCAGCCGCGCGGCGGCCTACACGGCCAGCCACTTCTCGTGGTCGGCCATCGCCGACACGTTCGTGCGCATCCTCAGCCAGCACACCCGGACTACCGGCACCGTCCCGGCGGAGCTCGCCCGAGCGGCAGGGTGAGCATCCACGTTCCGCCATCACACGATCAGCCGCCCTCCTGAACGGGGCGGCTTTTTCGTGGGCGGAGCGGTGGCGCGGGGCGGTGCGGGCCGTTAATCTGACGCCTTCTTGAGATTTGACGACGCGCGGCCCCGTGGCGGGCCCGATCAACGATATGGAGATACGGATGAGCAAGGACTGGGATGGCTGGCTGCGGGACAAGGACTGGCAGCCCGTGGCACCCGACGAGTTCAAGGCGCTCCCCGCGGACGAAAAGCTGCGGCGCATCCGCCACTCGTCGGCGCACGTGATGGCGACGGCGCTGCGGAAGGTGAGGCCGGAGGCGACGTTCGCCATCGGGCCGGCGACGGAGCACGGCTTCTTCTACGACGTGCACGTGGACTCGCCGATCACGCCCGACGAGATCGCCGCGGTGCAGGAGGGGATGAAGGGCGTCTGCAAGGAGCGGCAGCGCTTCGAGGTGGCCGTGGTCCCCCACGCCGAGGCGGTGGAGTTCTTTACCGAGAAGGGCGAGCGCTACAAGCTCGACATCCTGGAAAAGCTGGTGGACCAGACGGTGACGTTCTACCGCAACGGCGACTTCGTGGACCTGTGCGCCGGCCCGCACGTGCCCGACACCAGCTTTTGCCAGAACGTAAAGCTGCTGACGGCGTCGCCCGCGCACTGGCGGGGCGAGCAGAACCCGTCGCTGCAGCGCGTTACCGGCACGGCGTGGGACAGCCGCGACGCGCTCAAGAGCTACCTGGCGTTCGTGGAAGAGGCCAAGGCCCGCGATCACCGCGTGCTGGGGCAGTCGCTGGACCTGTTCAGCTTTCATCCCTGGGCGGCCGGCGCGCTCTGGCATCCCCGCGGGCTGACGCTGCGCAACGAGCTGGGCCGCTTCTGGCGCGAGCTGCAGCCGGAATACGGCTACGTCGAAATTCTCAATCCCGTGCTGTACAAGCCCGACCTGTTCCAGCAGTCGGGGCACTGGGAGCACTACCACGAGGACATGTACATCGTGCGCGACGCGGACGGCGAGCCCGACATGGCGCTCAAGCCGATGAACTGCCCCGACACGATGCTGTTCTACAAGACGCGCGCGCACAGCTACCGCGACCTGCCCCTGCGCGTGGCCGAGAGCCAGATCCTGCACCGCAACGAGGTGACGGGCGCGCTTCACGGGCTGATGCGCACGCGCAGCTTCGTGCAGGACGACGCGCACATCTTTTTGACGCCCGACCAGGTGCAGGAGGAGATCCGGCAGCTGCTGGGGCTGGTGGACCGCTTCTACTCGCTGTTCGGGCTGGAGTATTCCATGAAGCTCTCCACGCGCCCCGAGAAGTACATGGGCGAGCTGGAGCAGTGGAACGCGGCCGAAGAGGCGCTCAAGGCGTCGCTGGATGCATCCGGCCGGGGATACTGGATCGACGAGGGCGACGGCGCGTTCTACGGGCCCAAGATCGACATCAGCATCCAGGACAGCCTGGGCCGCAAGTGGCAGTGCGGCACCATCCAGCTGGACTTCCAGCTTCCGCAGCGGTTCGAGCTGGAGTACACGGCGGCGGATGGCACGCGGCAGACGCCCATCGTCATCCACCGCGCCATCTTCGGGTCCATGGAGCGCTTCATCGGCGTGATCGTGGAGCACTTCGCCGGGGCGTTCCCGGTGTGGCTGGCGCCCGTGCAGGCGGTGGTGCTGCCCATCTCCGACGAGAAGCAGCTGGACTACGCGCACGAGGTGACTGCGGCGCTGCGGAAGGCCGGCATCCGCGCCGAACTGCAGCAGTACGAGTCGCTGAACTACCGCATCCGGCAGGCGGAAAAGCAGAAGGTGCCGTACATCCTGGTGTTGGGCGAGCGCGAGCAGGAACAGCGCAGCGCCGCGGTGCGCCGCCACAAGGTCAAGGAGCAGCGCGTG
>NZ_DATBNB010000654.1 GCF_036554565.1 Longimicrobium sp.
AGTCTCGATCGCGAGATAAAGCGCGGGCACGGACACCACCGATACGTTGCGGGTCGTTACGGTCTGCATAAGCGCCTCCAGGTTTGAGCGACCCAGAGAGCTTACATCGTGGCGGCCCGCTTTTACATGGTATCTGAGGCCAAGCGACACCGCACTCGCCCTAACGCCGTACCTTGCGGGTCGAAGGATCTCGCCGCGGGCACGTACAAACCCGGGCGCGGCAGCGGTCCCCGAAGCCGAAGCCGAGGCCCCGGCTGCCGTGGGGCCCTCACCCGGCCGCGCTGACACGCGTGCCACCCTCTCCCACAAACAGCGTGGGAGAGGGGGTACACACCAGGCTGGGGCGAGGCCTCGGCCCTGCTGGGGCGACTGAAGTCGCGGCAATGACGGCCCGAAGTCCGCCTTCGCGGACTGCATGCGTGTCGGGTGCTCGGGGCCAGCCGGAGCGCGATCGAATTCTCCCCTCTCCCGCTCGCGGGAGAGGGGCCGGGGGTGAGGGCAGCCGAGGAATGCGCCGGCCGATTCGAAACGTACCGAGCCCCGGACAGCAGCCTCCGCCCGTGCACCGGACGCGGCGTATCACACCGGGCTGGCTCCCTTCCCCCGCGGCAGTTTGCGGGGGAAGGGCTGGGGATGGGGGGCGGCAGGGGTCCGCACCACACCCAGCCTCATCCGGCATGAAGTCCTCCCCTCTCCGCACGCAGTGTGTGCGGGGAGGGGCCGGGGGAGGGGCACCCCGGGACCCTGCATCCAGTGTGATCCACGCTAAGCACACACCACATGACCGAACCGCGGCACGAGCACGGCTGGCTGAGCGTCTACCTGTTCATCAACGGCTGGATCTACGCCCCCGAGTGCGACCAGGTGGTCACCAACCACGTCGAGCCGTTCGTCCGCCGCTGCATGGCCGAGGGCTGGGCCGATCAGCACTTCTTCATCCGCTACAGCGAGCACGGCCCGCACGTGCGCCTGCGCCTGCACGGACGCACCGACGTGCTCGAAGGGACCGTGTGGCCCGCGCTGGTGGAGCACGTGCGCGCATCGCATCCGCACGTGCGGGTGGACGAGCTTCCCGAGACGCCCTCGTACAGCCGCGTCGACGACCAGCCCGCGGGGGTGACGCACCTGGCGCGCGTGGCGTACGAGCCGGAAACCCAGCGTTACGGCGGCCCCGACGCGCTGGCGGTCGCCGAGCGGTTGTTCCAGGACTCCAGCGACGCGGCGTACGCGCTCGTGGCGCGCATGGGCGGCGAGCGGCCGTCGCGGCTGGGCAAGGGGCTGCTCTCCACCGTGATGGCCTGCCACGTCTTCTGCGAAACCCGCGAGCGCGCCACCACGTTCGCCCACACCTACTCCACCAGCTACCTGCGCTCGCTCGCCCGCGAAGACGAAGGGCGCGAGACGTTCATCAGCGCCTTCGACCGCGGGTACGAGCAGCAGGCAGACACCCTCGCGGCGTACGTCCACGAGGTGTGGGAGCGGATGGACGAGGGCGAGGAGCTGTCCGAGACGCTGGATCGCTACGGCGAGGGACTCAGGGCGCGCCGGGCCGAGCTGCGGGCGCTGTTCGACGAGGGCCGGGTGCAGGTGGCCGGACAGCCGGTGGACGACTGCCAGCGGGTGGTGGGCGGCATCGTCCCCAGCTACGTGCACATGATGAACAACCGCCTGGGCATCACCATCCAGGAAGAAAGCTACCTTGGATACCTGGTCCACCGCGCGCTCCAAAGCCCCGCCGCGGCGGCCGAGGCCTGAGCCCCGCGGCCCGATCCTGCTTTCGGCATCCACAAGGACCGTTTCTCGATGGATACGCAGCACCGCACGGACGAGCCCCGCACCGAAGCGCTGATGGCGGCGGCACAGGCCATCGGCCGGCGGCTGGTGGAAGGCGCGCAGTGGACGGACGGCGCCTGCACCTGGCAGGTGATGCAGCCGGACCGGGCGAACCCTGCGCTTCGCCGCGCCGTCGCCACCCCCGCCACCGGCACGGTGTACGAGGGAACGGCGGGGATCGCGCTGTACCTGGCCGAGCTGCACGCCGTGACGGGGGATGCCGACGCGGCCCGCACCGCGCTGGGTGCCATCCGCTTCGCCCTGCGCCACGGCGCGTCGCTGCCGGACACCAGCTTCGGATACCACAGCGGCCGCGTGGGGATCGCCTACGCGGCCGCGCGGACGGGCGAGCTGCTGGGCTGCCCCGAGTTCCACGCGCAGGCCGAAGACCTGCTCCGGCCGCTGGCGGGCAACGAGAGCCGCGACACCGGGTTGGACGTGATCGCCGGGGCCGGGGGCGCCATTCCCCCCCTGCTGCAGTTGACCCGGTACGTTGACGCGGAACTGGCCCTGGGCATCGCGAGGGGGCTGGGGGACCACCTGGTGGCGACGGCCACCCGCGAGTCCGATGGCTGGTCGTGGAACACCATGCGCAACACCGCCGTCCGCAACCTGAACGGCTACGCCCACGGCGCGGCCGGGATTGGACACGGGCTGCTGGAGCTGTACGCGGCCACGGGCGACGGCCGTTACCGCTACGCCGCGGAGCAGGCGTTCCTGTACGAGCGCTCCTTCTTCGACGCCCAGCAGAGCAACTGGCCCGACCTGCGCCACACCGAGCTGGGCGAGTTCCAGTACGAGGGGCGCCTGGACCAGCTGCGCGAACTGCTGCGCTCCGGCGGCGGCCTGGAGGCGCCGCCCACGCGCTACATGAGCGCATGGTGCCACGGGGCACCGGGCATCGGCCTGAGCCGCGTGCGCGCCTGGCAGCTGCTGGGCGACCCGCTGTACCGCGACGAGGTGCTGGCCGCCTGCGCCAACACGGCGGGCACGCTGGGCGGCCACGGGCTCAGCAACTACTCGCTCTGCCACGGCCGCGGCGGCAACGCCGAAACGCTGATGGTCGCCGCCCACGCGCTGGGCGACGAGTCGCTGCGCCAGCCGGCGCTGGAGAGCGCCTATGTCGGGATCGATCTGCACGGTGGCGCAGATGGGTCGCCCTGGCCCTGCGGCACCATGGGCGCCGTCTCGGACCCGGGACTGCTGCTGGGCGAGGCCGGCATCGGGCACTTCCTGCTGCGGCTGGCCCATCCCCAGGTGCCGTCCGTGCTGATCCTGGAGGCGCCGGACGTTTCGGCGGCGCGCGGGGGAGCAGCGGGGGAGGAGGGGTGGCGTAGCGAGCAGGAGCGCTCCGTGGCCACGGCCTTCAGCGGCACGCTGGCCGCGTTCCGCGCGATGGGCGCTGCCCTGGACCTGCCGCTGGCACCCATGGGCCCGGCCCCGCGCACGTCGGACGTGACGGCCGTGTACGAGGCGCTAGCCGCGCGCGTGCGCGACGAGGCGGATTCGGCGCTGCGGGAGCGGCTGGAAGACGCGTTCGCGGTGGACCGTGCGCGCTACGAGCTGGCCCGTTCGGTGACGGATTTCACCACGGAGTACCTCGACGGGCTGGCGCGGCTTCCCGCGGGGGAGGTGGAGTGGCGCGAGGGCCGGGTGGAGCTATCGTCCCGGGCCCGCGTGGTGAGCACCCGGTGGGACTGGGCCGCGCGCGCGGCCGCGGACGCCGCCGGCCCGCCGGCGGACGAGGACGAAGACGAGGCTCACTGGCTGATCCACTTCACCGGCGGGCGGGCGGTGGTGCGCCCGTTGAGCCCCTTTGCCGCGGTGATCCTGGAGAGCGTCCGCGAGCCCGCGACCGTCGACGAGCTGATCGACACGGTGAATGCCGCCGTGTCGGGAGGCGAAGGCGAGGTGAACCGCGAGTGGCTGGAAGACCGCGTCCTGCAGCAGCTAAACCAGGCGTACCGCGCGGGCTTCGTGAACCTGGCGCGCGGCCGGGCGGGCGCGGCGCGGTAGGAAGGGAGCCGCCCCGAGGCCTCGGCCCTGCTGGGGCGAATGAATTCGCGGCAACGACGGCCCGAAGTCCGCCTTCGCGGACTGCACGCGCAGTCGGGCGCACCAGGCCAACCGAGGCGCACCAGGCTGGCTCCCTTCCCCCACGCAGTTTGTGGGGGAAGGGTTGGGGATGGGGGGCGCCCTCCGAATGCACCAAACCCAGCCTCATCCGGTATGAAGTTCTCCCCCT
>NZ_DATBNB010000655.1 GCF_036554565.1 Longimicrobium sp.
TCTTCGTCCGAAGCCGCTCCTCGAGCGTGTGCGGCCCGTCACCCAGGGGCGCGCCCGCGGCCTGTCCCGCGCCGCCGTTCCCCGCCGCGCCGGAGCCGGAAACCGCCGTGCCCACCGGGTCCGACTGGCCGCGGCCGTCCGCGGGCATGCCCGTGCCGCCGGTCTCCACCTGGCCCACGCCGGATTCGGGCATGGAGGTGGTGCGCTCGCCCGGCACCTCGATGTGGTCCCCGGACGAGGCGGGCGCGGACGGCGCGGACGGAGCCGCGGCCGCGCCGGCGACCGCTTCCGTCTCGATGTAGGCCACGATGGTGCCCACCTCCACGGTCTGCCCCTCGTTCACCACCACCTCGGCCAGCACGCCGGCGACGGGGGAGGGGATCTCGGCATCCACCTTGTCGGTGGAAATCTCCATGATGGGCTCGTCGCGCTCCACGCGGTCGCCCACCTTCTTGCGCCACACCGAAACGGTGCCCTCGGCGATGGACTCGCCCATCTGGGGCATCGGGACTTCAACGCGAGCCATAGTTACCGGCCTTCAGTTACAGTGAGTGGCCCATCCGCCCCGGGGCGCGGGCCTACCGACCTCAGTTTATCCAGGGTCCAGCCCTTCAGTACGCCGCCAGGTGCCGCGCGGCCTTCACCACGTCCTCCACCTGCGGCAGGAAGTAGTCTTCCAGCGGCGGCGAGTACGGGACCGGCGCGTCGGCGGCGGCCACGCGCAACACGGGCGCATCCAGCCATTCCCATGCCTTTTCGTTCACGCGCATGGCGATCTCGCCCGCGATGCCGCCCGTGCGCGTGTCCTCGTGCACGATCAGCAGGCGGTTGGTCTTCTTCACCGACTGGATGATCGCCTCCTCGTCCAGCGGCAGCAGCGTGCGCAGGTCGATGACCTCCACCGACAGCCCGTCCTCCTTCTGCAGGATCTCGGCGGCCTCGGCGCTCTTGTGCACCATCGCCGCGTAGGTGACGATGGTCAGGTCCGTCCCCTCGCGGTGCGTGCGCGCCTTGCCCAGCGGAACGATGTAGTCGTCCTGCGGAAGCACCTCGCGCAGCTGCGGCCGGCGGTACAGCCACTTGTGCTCGAAGAACAGCACCGGGTCGTCGTCGCGGATGGCCGCCTTGATCAGCCCCTTGGCGTCGTGCGCCGTGGAGGGATAGACGATCTTGAGCCCCGGCGTGTGGAAGAACGCCATCTCGGGGTTCTGGCTGTGGAACGGCCCGCCGCGCACGCCGCCGCCCGTGGGGCCGCGGATCACCATGGGCACGCCGCCGCTGCCGCGATACCGGCTGGTGGCGATGTAGTTGGTGATGATGTCGTACGCCGTGGAAACGAAGTCCATGAACTGCATCTCCACGATGGGCCGCATCCCCATGTGGGCCGCGCCCGCCGCCGCGCCGGTGAACCCCGTTTCGCTGATGGGCGTGTCGATCACCCGCATCCCGCCGAAGTGGTCCAGGAAGCCGTCCGTCATCTTGAAGGCTCCCCCGTACGCGCCGATGTCTTCGCCCATCACGAAGACGCGCTCGTCGCGCTCCATCTCCTCCCACATCCCCTCGCGAATCGCCTCGAGCAGGGTGACGGGCTTGCCCTGCTCCGTCAGACGGACGTGCTCGGGCTTTTCAATCACGGTCGCCATCGTTCTCGGCGTCAGGCTCGGGTGGGATCGGCGGGCTCGTGGCGCGTCCAGGGCGCGTTCACGGGGCCGTCTGCGTACACGTCGGTCAGCGCTTCCTCGGGCGGCGGAAGCGGGCTCTTCTCGGCTTCGGCCACGGCCTCGTCCAGCTCGCGGTCGATCTGTTCGCCAATGCCCGTCAATTCCTGCGCGGTGGCCCAGCCGTTGTCCAGCAGCGCCTTGACGTAGCGGTCGATGGGATCGTTGGTGCTGGCCCAGTGCTCGATCTCGGCCGGGTCCACGTAGGTTTGCGCGTCGTGCTGCGCGTGGCCCTTGCGGCGGTACGTCATCACCTCGATCAGCGTGGCGCCCCCGCCGGACCGGGCACGCTCCACCGCCCGCTTGGACGCGCCGTAGACGGCCAGCATGTCGTTGCCGTCCACCTGCTCGCCGGCCATCCCGTAGCCAGGCGCCTTGTCGACGAACGACCTGGCGGCGGTCATGAACTTCGACGGCGTCGAGTACGCCCAGCGGTTGTTCTCGACGATCACCACCAGCGGCAGCTTCTGCACGGCGGCGAAGTTCACGCCCTCGTGGAACGCGCCGGTCGACGTGGCCCCGTCGCCGATATAGACCATGGCCACGCGGTCTTCGCCGCGCTGCTTGAAGGTGAGCGCCACCCCCGCCATCACCGGGATCAGGTCGCCCAGCGGGCTGATCTGCCCGACGAAGCCCCGATCGTAGTCGGTGATGTGGATGTTCAGCTCCTTGCCCCGTGCCAGCGAGTCGCCCTTGGCCATGTACTGCTTGACCACCTCCACGGGCTTGGCGCCGATGGTGAGCATGGATCCCAGGTTGCGGATCAGCGGCGACAGCATGTCTCCCGTGCCGTCCGTGCGACGCCTCAGCGCGTAGGCACTGGCGACGGACTCGCCTTCCTGCCCCAGCGAGCGGAAGAGCCCTCCGATCACCTTGCTCTGCTTGAACAGCAGCTCCAGCCGTTCTTCCAGGCTGCGCGTAAGCCGCACCAGCCGGTACATCTCCAGCAGCTGGTCGCGCGTCAGCCCGTGGGGGATGGTGGTGGTGCGGGCCCTGGTTTTGTTCGCCATTTCGATCGACGGTCCGTGCCTGCGCCGCTCTCCGGGCGTGCTCGATCCCCGGGCGGCTGGAAGCGGGACAACTTGCGGCGCGGGCTCCGGGGAGTCAAGCAACGGGACGTGAAAAGGGGTCTTTCGCCAACGAACTGACTGGGTCTCGCGCAGAGCCGCAGAGACGCAGGAGAAACAGACGGGGTCACGCGGAGGCGCGGAGGTCGCGGAGGAACTGCGGAAGAGGTTCGAAGTTCTCCTCTCTCCGGCGCTGTTTGCGGGGGAGAGGCCGGGAGAGGGGGGCACGGAGATACGGAAAGGGCCGGCCCTGTGAGTCGAGGCCGGCCCTTTCAGGGTGCGGAGCCGGTCCGTTCCGCGGCGGAACGGACCGGCGATGCACGTCAGTAGCTGCAGACGTACCGGCGGCTTGCCGACGCGGTGCTGTATCCGTCGTTCGCGGTGGCCTTCACCGTGACGGTCTGCCCGTTGTACGTCCAGCAGGGCGTGGCCGAGCTGATGGTTCCGGTGGTGTTGTCCGGGTTGGCGTTCTCCCATGCCCACGTGTAGTTCCCCGATCCGCCGGACGCGGTGGCCTCGCAGTAGCCGTACTCGCAGTACATGCTGACCGAGAGCGCGGACGGCGCGGCGCGCGGGCCGTCCGACGGGAGGTTCACGAAGGCGGCGAGGCCCACGGTCATCGCCAGGGCGGCGAGCGCACGTGTGCGAAGGGCTTTCATCGGCGTCTCTCCTGAGCAGGGTTGTTCGAACCACGCATTCGCGAGGTAGGTCCGGAAACGATAAGTCCCCCTGATCCGAAGGACAAGCCCTTCCACAGGCCGACCTCGTTGGGATCAGGTCGATGTACGTTCCGAATCCCGACGGAGCGCAGCCGAAACCGGCGTGAATTCCCCCTCTCCGGCGCAGTTCGCCGGGGGAGGCGGCCTCACGGGACAAGACGAAAAGGGCGGGGAAGCCTTGGCCTCCCCGCCCTGATGACGATCTTCTGCCGAACCAGCCCGATCAGAACAGCACGCGGTACACCAGGGACAGGTTGCGCCCCGGCGAGGGCACCAGCAAGCGGCTCGTCGGCTCGCGGTACTCCTCGTCGAGCAGGTTGTCCGCCCGCAGCACGATGCTGTGGATGCGGCGGCCCTGGCGCAGGCTCAATCCCGTGCTGAGGTTCACCAGCGTGTAGGCGTCGGTGCGGAACTCCATCATCTCCGCACGGTCCTGCGCGAAGGCGTGCCGCGCCTCCACCCCCAGCGAGTAGCGCCCGTCGTCCCACCGGGCGCTGCCGCCCACCCGCGCCGCCGGCATGAAGGGCAAGGCGCCGCCCTGCACGAAGTCACCGCGCACCAGGTCGCCCATGGCGCCCAGCACCGCGTGCCGCGTCACCACGGCCTCCACCTGGCCCTCCAGCCCGCGCAGCTCGGCGTCGGCCTGGCGGAACACGTTCAGCGGCACGACGTCGGTGTGCCCCTCTTCCTCGTGGAAGATGGCTGTGTCGCCCACCACGTCGGCGGTGATGTAGTTGTCGATGCGGTTGTAGAACGCCGCCACCTGCGCGTTGATGCGCTCCGACTGCGCCCGCAGCACCGCTTCGGCACCGCGGTTGGTTTCCAGCGCCAGGTCCGGGTCGCCCACGTCGTAGGTGCCCGCCGCGTGGTGGAAGGCGTTGGAGAACAACTCCTCCACCGTCGGCGCGCGGAAGCTGCGGGCCACGCTCACGCTGGCCGACAGGTTGGGGTTCAGCGGCACGTTCAGCCCCAGGGAGCCCGAAAAGCTGCTGAAGTCGCGGGCGCGGACGTTCTCGAACCGCTCGTCGCCCGTTTCTTCCGGCCGCACCTGGTACACGTCGTAGCGCGCGCCGGCCTGCAGCGACGGCGCCGCGTCGCCCGTGCCCAGCGCCAGCTCCTGGTACACGAAGGCGCCACCGGTGCGGCTGTCGGCACCCGGCGTGAGCGCCTCTTCGCCCTCCGGCGAGTACTGCTTGAAGAGCCCCGATACGCCTACCGCGCCGGAAAAGCGCCCGAACTCGGTCTTGGCGTTCAGGGCGGCGCTCTGCGTGTTCAGCCGGAACCGCGTGCCGATCTCGCCGTTGCCCTCGATCTCGTCGTGCCCGTACCACTGCGCGCTTCCCTCGGCGCGCAGGTTGGTGAACCCCCGATCGCCCAGCCACAGGCTCACCCGGCCGTTGGCGTCCGTCCGCTGTCCGTCGATGGTCACGCCTTCCTCGTGGCCCTCCTCCTCCTCGCCCTCGGCATGGAGGCTGGCCAGGCCGTAGTCGAACCGGTACCCGCCCACGGAGGCGCCGGCCTGCACGTGCTCCGTGACGTATCCGATCCCGCCCGTGCCGTACAGGTTGTTGTAGAAGGTGTTCGGCAGCGGGTCGCCACCGCCCGTGTGCACGTCGTCCACGCGCCGGCCGCCGGCGCGGGCCGTCACGGCCAGCGTCTCGCCCAGCGGCAGGGTCACCTCGCCCGTCAGCGCGCCGCCGGGGTTCACCGACTCGCCCTGCGCGGCCAGGAATCCCGACGCCTCGCCCGGGATGGTGTTGGGGATGTCGGTGGAGATCACGTTCACCACCCCGCCCAGCGCGTTGTTGCCGTACAGCAGCGACGCGGGGCCGCGCACCACCTCGATGCGGCTGGCCGCCAGCGGGTCCACCGAAAGCGCGTGGTCGGCGGAGGTGGACGACAGGTCGCCCGTCCGCTGCCCGTTCTGCACTACCAGCACGCGCTCGCCCGCCAGGCCGCGGATCACCGGAGTGGACGCCGCGGGTCCGCCGTAGCGGACGGAGAGGCCGGGCTGGCTGGAGAGCGTCTGCGCCACGCTGGTGCCCAGGCTGCGCTCCAGCGCCTTGCCCGAAAGCTCCACGGTAGACTGGGTGATGTTCAGCGGGTCGGCGCTGCGCGGTGAGGCGGTGACGTTGATGCCCTCCAGCGACAGCACGGTGCTGCGCAGGGTGATGGTCACCCGCACCTCACCGCCCTCCGCCGGGACCACGGCGACGGCATGGCCCGGGGCGTAGCCAAGCAGCGTGGCGTCTACGTGATACGTCCCCGGCCGCAGCGCACGGAAGACGAAGGTGCCGTCGCCGCTGGTGAGCGTGGAGCGGCTGAGCTCGTTGATGACGACGCGGGCGTTGGAAAGCGGAACGCCCGCCGTGTCGCGCACCACACCCACGATGGGCGGCGCGGCGGCGGAATCTGCCGGCGGGGCGGCGTGGGCCGCGGCGGCGGATGCGAGCAGGGCGGCCAGCGCCAGTACGGCGCGGCTCGCGATGCGATGCAGCATGGAAATCTCCTGAATCCGGAACGTCGGCCGGAGTGCGCCCGCGACGATCGCGGACAAACCCGGCACCAGGGTTTCGTTCTGTGCGCCGCGACCGGGCGGCGTGGATTTCAGGCGACGGGGGGAGCGCGGGCGCGGGTGGCACCCTGGACGAGGG
>NZ_DATBNB010000656.1 GCF_036554565.1 Longimicrobium sp.
GGGTTCGCGCCGGCTCGGCGGACGCGCGGGGAGCCGGCGGGTCGGCCACCGGTGACCCGCCGCCGGCCATGCCCGCGGCGAGCGAGCCGACCAGGACGGCCACGGCCAGCAGGGTGATGAAGAGGCCGATGGTCTGAAGCCGGCGCCCTGCCCCGCCCTGCCCCGCGCTACGCCCCTTCGGCTTGCTCATGGAACGCCTGCGTCTCGGGGTGCAGCGTGCTTCCGCTCTCCTTTACGTGGCCCACGCGCGCGCGCACCACCTCGCGCAGCACCTCGTCCATCTCGCCCGGCATGCGCGCCCGCAACGACGCCGTCCACTCCGGCTCGTAGCGGCGCCCCGGCTCCAGGAAGTCCGCCAGGTACAGCGCACGCCCCAGCGTGCCGAAGCGCGGCGAGCCCAGCGTGTGGTAGCGGATGGCGTCGAGCATCTCGGGGTCGGCCTCACCCGCCAGGCGCTCGGCCGCGGCGGGGCCGTGCAGCAGCTTGCCGGGGAGCGACCGGAACGCCTCGGGGACCAGGGGACGCAGCTCGTCGGGGGGGCACTCGCGCAGCACGTCGTGAAGCCACCCCGTGGCCAGCCAGCGGGTGCGCTCGTCGGCCGGCAGGCCCAGCGCGTCGGCCCACTCGCCCATCAGCGCGGCCACGCGGCCGATGTGGGCGCGGCGCTTTTCCGACGCGCACGCCCACTCGGGAAGCTCGCCCCGCGCCGCGGCGCGCGCCAGCGGGCCCAGCTCAGTCGTCGAAGCCGCGTTTGACATGGGGCTCAAGGATGGCGCGGTTGCGAATGGAGGTGTGCGAAACGTAGTTGAAGCCCTTCAATTCCACGCCGCTGCCCACGCGCGCGGCCACCAGGCGGCAGCACGGGCCCACGACGGTCTCGTCGCCGATGGTGGTTCCCGCCTCCAGCACGCACCCGGGGTAGATCACCGTGTCGCGGCCAATCTGCACGTCCACGTCCACCAGCACCGTTTCCGGGAGGAGGAAGGTGACGCCCCCCTCCATCAGCTTGCGGACCACGCCGTCGCGCACGGCCGACGCGGCGCGCGAAAGGCCGGCGCGGCTGCGCACGACGAAGCCGTCGCGGTCGCTCACCCGGTGGGCGGCGGGAAGCGTGGCGGCCAGGGCCGACAGGTCGCCCCCCCGGCGCAGGAGCAGCATCGCGGCCTCTTCGCCCAGCGAGGCCGCCACCACCTCGCCCCCCTCGCCCACCAGCAGCGCGTCGCCCTCGTTGCCCAGCAGGCGCTGCAGGCAGTTCCCCGCGGTGGGCGCGGCCGCGTCCACGGCCACCACCCGCCCGGCGTGGGCGGCCTGGGCCAGGATGGTGCCCAGCGACTGCTCGTGGGGAAGCACCACCTCGATGGTGGCCGGGATGTCGGCGAAGAGGTCGGGCGACAGGTCGGGGCCGGAGGCCACCACGATGCGCGAAGGGCCCGGCTCCAGGTCGGCCAGGCAGCGCACCACGTGCCACGCCAGCGGACGGCCCGCCAGCGGGTGCAGGTAGGTGGAAAGGCGCGAGCGCAGGCCGCCGTACTCCGCCTCCGCCAGCGCCAGGACCACGCCGGTCCAGGCGCCCATGGAGGTCAGGAGGAAAGGGCCCGGAGGGCGCCCGGCGTGATGCGGTTATGCTCGTCGACGAAGATGAAGCGCGGGCGGTAGCCTTCCATGGCGGCTTCGTCGTACTGGCCGTAGCTGATGACGATCACCTTGTCGCCCGGGTGCACCAGCCGGGCGGCGGCGCCGTTCAGGCACATCTCGCCCCGGCCGCGTTCGCCGGGGATGACGTACGTTTCGAAGCGCGCGCCGTTGTTCACGTTCACCACGTGCACCTGCTCGTATTCCAGCAGGTCGGCGGCGTCCATCAGCTCGGGGTCGATGGTGATGGACCCGATATAGTTGAGATCGGCACCGGTAACCGTGGCCCGGTGGATCTTGCTCTTGCACATCGTGCGAAGCATGGCGGTCTCGCTCGTGTCCGGGGAAGCTGCCCTATCCCGAAAGGACCTCGTTGTCGATCAGCCGGGTGCTGCCCACCCGTGCCGCCACCAGCAGCACGGTTCCCGGCGCGGCGGCGGCCACCGGCTCCAGCGTGTCGGGGTCTACCGCCTCGGCGTACTCGGCCTGCACCCCCGCCGTTCCCAGCGCGCCGCGCAGCGCCGCGCGAAGGGCCACGGCGTCGCGCTCGCCGGCGGCGAACAGGTCGCGGCCGCGCCGCAGCCCGCGCGAAAGCGCCAGGGCCAGCCGGCGCTCGTCGGGCGAAAGATACACGTTGCGCGAGCTCATCGCCAAGCCGTCGGGGTCGCGGACGATGGGCGCCACCTCCACCCACACGCCCATGTCCAGGTCTACCGACATCCGCCGGATCAGCGCCGCCTGCTGGTAGTCCTTCTGCCCGAACACGGCCACGTCGGGGCGGAACAGGCCGAACAGCTTGGCCACCACCGTGAGCACCCCGCGAAAGTGGCCGGGGCGGATGGCGCCTTCCATCCGCGCCGCCAGCGGCCCCGGCTCCACCAGCACCTGCGGCGTGCCGCGCGGATACATTTCGCGCGGGTCGGGGGCGAACACCAGGTCCACGCCGCGGGCCGCAGCCATCTCCAGGTCCCGGCCCAGGTCGCGCGGGTAACGGTCCAGGTCGTCGGTGGGGGCAAACTGCAGCGGGTTCACGAACACCGACATCGCCACGCGGTCCGCCATCTCCCGCGCGCGGTCCACCAGCGACATGTGCCCCTCGTGCAGGTACCCCATGGTGGGCACCAGCGCCACGCGCTCGCCCGCGGCGCGCCACGCGGCCACCTGCTCGCGCACCTCGGCGCGGGTGTGCACCAGGCGCGGCCCGGCTTCCACGGCCGTGCTCATTCGAAGGTGTGCTCCGCGCCGGGGTAGCCCCCGTCCTTCACCGACTTCACGAAGTCGCCCACCCCCTCCGACGCGGCCTGGCCCACCTCGGCAAAGCGGCGCAGGAAGCGGGGCGCGAAGCCCGGGTTCAGCCCCAGCATGTCGTGAAGCACCAGCACCTGGCCGTCGCACCCCGCCCCCGCCCCGATGCCGATCGTGGGGATGTCGACGTTTTCCGACACCCGCCGGGCCAGCGCGCCGGGCACCAGCTCCAGGACGATGGAAAAGGCGCCCGCGGCCTCCAGGCGGCGCGCGTCGGCCAGCATCCGCTCGGCGGCTTCCTCGCCCTTGCCCTGCACGCGAACGCCCGTGACGTGAACCGACTGGGGGGTGAATCCCAAATGGCCCATCACGGGGATTCCGGCGCCCACGAGCGTGGCGACGGTTTCGGCGATCTCGGGCGAGCCGCCCTCGAGCTTCACCGCGCTGGCGCCGGTTTCCTGCAGCACGCGCCCGGCGTTGCGGAGCGCGTCCTGGCGCGAGACCTGGTAGGTGAGGAAGGGAAGGTCAACGACGAGCAGCCCGCGCTCCACGCCGCGGCGCACGGCCCGGGCGTGGTGGATCATGTCGTCGAGCGTCACGGGGATCGTGGTGTCGAGCCCCAGGACCACCTGGCCCAGCGAGTCGCCGACGAGGACCACGTCCACGCCGGCGGCATCCACGAGACGGGCGAACAGGTAGTCGTACGCGGTGAGCGCGGCGATCTTTTCTCCGCGGCGCTTCATTTCGCGGAGGTCGGCGACGGTTACCCGCCGCGGCCCGGTCCCGCGCTGTGTTGACATCCCTGTGGTCTGCCCTGGCACAAAAACCGGCCGCCGCCGTGGGGTTTGGGGCCTCGGGCGGCGGGTTGACGGGGCGGGAAGCTAACCCGATGTTGGGGGGGTGTCAAACCCGATCCGGTACTGCCCCCTGCTGGTCCGCGCCCTTGCGGCCGAGCTTCGCGCCGCGCTCCAGGGCCGCCAGTCGCTCGCTCTTCCCCGCTTCGACCGCGACCTCTCGTGCACCCTGCCGCTGGACGGCGGGCAGGCGCTGCGCTGGGACCTTCACCCGCGCCGCGGCTGGGTGCAGCTGGTGGCGGATGAAGACACGGCGAAGGGCGAGCTTTCCGCGCGCATCGTCCGCGTATCGTCTCCCCCCGACGAGCGGCTGATCCGGCTGGACATCCACGAAGCCAACCGCTTCCGCGGCGGCCGTCGCGCCCTGGTCGTGGAGCTTCACACCAACCAGTGGAACGCGCTGGTGGTGGATGCCGACGCCAGGCGCATCGTCTCCGCCCTCCGCGCGCGCGAGGCCGGCGGCCGAACGCTCAAGCCCGGCGCGGAGTACCGTCCGCCGGAACCCGCCGGGCGCGTGCTCCCGAACCGTCCGCGCGAGGCGCTGGTGGCCGAGTGGATGGACGCGCTCGGCGCCGTCCCTCCCGCCGAACGTCCCCGCGCGCTCGTCGCCGGCTTCGCCTACACCAGCCCCCTGAACGCCGCGGCGCTACTGGGCGACGCCGCACGCGGGGACGATCCGGAGGCGCTGGCTGAGGCGTTCGAGCGCTGGTGGGCCGTGGCGGATGGAGACGAAGAGGGAGCGTTCCTGGTGCGGACGCCGGCGGGGCCGCAGCCCTATCCGCTGGCGCTGGAGGGGATGGAGTCCGCCCGCGCGCGGTCGCTGCTGGCGGCGATGGACGAGGTGGCGGCCTCCGCCGCGGCTGAGCCGGACGCGCCGGTGGACGTGTTGGCGGAACCAGACCTGCTGGACCGGGTGAAGCGGAAGCTGGCGGGGGCGGAACGACGGATCGAGCGGCTGCGCGCCGAGGCGGCAACGATGGGAGAAGCCGACCGGCTCCGGGGCCTGGGCGACCTGCTCCTGGCGCACCTGGACTGGCCTGAACCGGGAGAGCCGTCGGTGATCCTCCCCGGCTTCGAAGGAGACGAGGTAGAGGTGCCACTGGACCCCGCCCTGCGCCCGCACGAAAATGCCGAGCGCCTGTACGAGCAGGCCCGCCGCCGGGGCCGGGCCGAGGCGCGCTTTCCCGAGCTGATGGCCCAGGCCGAGGTGGAGCGCGACCGCTGGCGGGCGGCGGCGGCGGCCATCGAACGCGGCGAAGCGCCGGACTGGGTGGAGTCTGCCCTGCGCCGGCCCGAGTCGCGCGCCAAGGTCGACGAACCGGAGGGGCCGCGGCTTCCGTACAAGATGTACCGCACGTCGGGCGGGCTGGAGGTACGCGTGGGGCGGTCGTCCAAGCACAACGATCGCTTGACTTTCGGCCATGCG
>NZ_DATBNB010000657.1 GCF_036554565.1 Longimicrobium sp.
CAGCGCCGCCAGCTGCGTGCGCGCCGCCATCGCCTCGGCCCGCGCGGCGCGCGCGCTCCCCTCCACGGCATGGGCGACCCCGGCGATGATGGCGTAGAAGATCGTTCCGACGATCAGGTGCATCTCGACCCGGCTGCCCCCCTGCACGTCGGGAACGTACCCCGGCACCAGGCTCTCGAGCGTGACCGAGAGTGCGTACCAGGCCAGCGCGGCCACTGGCGCGGCAACGAGGTGAAGCGCGGCGAACCGCGGGCGAAACGGCTTGGGCCACGGCACCCGGCGGGCGAATCGGTAGACGAGGAAGGCGACCGCGGCCCCGGTGCCGAGCCCGATCACGGCGGCCGCCTTCTCCCCTTCGCGCCACACCGGCGCGGCCTGCTGGACGGAGGTCATCAGGATCAGGTGCATCGAACGTCTCGCGGGCGGATGGATGAAGGCGCTCTCATGATGATACTTGCCTCCCGCCCCCGCTGGCGATGCCGTTTGGCCCCATTCGACGGTTCCGATCTGCCGTTGGGCGAACGGTGGCGGATGATGACTCTTGCCATCAGTGACCCACAATATTAGTGTACTAGGTAACTCGTACACCTGTGCGTCATCCCATCGACGTGTTCCGACCCCCGAGGTGCCTTCCATGTCCAAAACACTCCGCGTCGTCATCGCCTCTCTGCTGGCCGCGGCCCCGGCGCTTTCCGCTGCCCAGGCGCAGGAGGCCAGGACTGCGCATCGCCCGGTGAGCGGCCCTCGGCCCTCCGCCACGGCGCTTGCGGCGCTCGCCGATTCGCTGGTGAAGACGCAGCTGCTCGCGCAGGGCGTGCCCAGCGCGTCGATCGTGGTTACGCGCGGCGGCGAAACGCTGCTGCAGCGCGCGTGGGGGATGGCGGATGTCGCGGGGGGCCGCGCGGCGGACCCGAACACGGTCTACGCGATCGGCTCGAACAGCAAGCAGTTCACCGCCGCCCTGGTACTCAAGCTCGTGGAGCGCGGCCGGCTGACGCTCGGCGATTCCATCGGCCGCCACCTCTCCGGGCTGCGCCCCGAGTGGCGGGCGATCACCATCGAACAGCTCCTGAACCACACCTCCGGACTGCAGCGGAGCTACGTGGACCGGTCCCGCATCGAGGCGAACCTCCCTGGCGACTCGCTGATCGCGCAGGCGGCGCGCGACACCATGGCCTCGCGGCCCGGCACAGCGTTCCTCTACTCGAACACCGGGTACATGATCCTTGGCGTTCTCGTCGAAAAGCTGTACGGCAAGCCGTACGCGGCGGTGCTGCGGGACGAAATCGCGCGGCCGCTCGGGCTGTCCGCGCTCCGGTCGTGCGGAGAGGTCGCGGCGGGCGCGGGGGCCAGCGGATACGTGCGCTCCGAGGAGGGGACGCTGGCGCCGCCTCCCGCCGTCCATCCCTCGCAGCAGCTCGGCGCCGGCGGCGTCTGCTCCACCGCGGCGGACCTGGCCAAGTGGAACCGGGCGCTCCATGGCGGGCGGGTGCTCTCCGCGGCCTCGTACCGGGCGATGACCACGCCGCGCGGCCCAGCGGTGGCGCAGGACTACGGCTTCGGGCTGACCGTCGGTCCCGCGCCGTGGGGCGGCCCGGCCATCACGCACGGCGGCCAGGACGTGACGGGATTCGTGTCGGAGCACGGCTGGTACCCGGCCGATTCGCTGTCGGTGACCCTCCTGTACAACGTCTACCCCCGTGTGGCCCCGGGGGGCACCCACGTGATCGCGGCGCTCGCGCTCGGCCACACCCCGCCGGCCGCGCGCGCCCCCGCGCCTCAGCCCGCCGTCGCCGGCACCCCGGCGACGAGCATCACGGGAGAGGAAGCGCGCCGGCAGTTCGTGGGCGAGTACGAGATGCGGCCCGGCGCGGTGTTCAGGGTCAGCTTCGAGGAGGGCTCCTTCGTCGTCGCGACGCCTTGGGGCGAGAAGGGGCGGCTGGTGCACCAGTCGGGCGCGACCTTCGAGCGCGGGAGCGCCGGTTCCGGGAACACCATCACCTTTCTCGCTGACGCGGAGGGCCGGGTCGTGGGATTCGAGGCGCGGGATGCGGGGAGCCCCGGACGCCGCCTGCGGAAGATCCGGTAGTCGCACGTCCGAGCAGCATCCCGAGGCATGCACATCAAACGCGATCCATCTCGATGATCCGCAATCGCATTCTCCTGGCCGCCCTCGCGGCGGCCATCCTCCCGGGCTGGGCCACGGCGCAGTCGCCGCCATCGCTGGTGCGCGCCGCGTCCGACCGTCCCGTCGAGGTCGAGCTCCGAAGCGCGGCCCGGACGGTGGCGCCGGGCGACACGATCCTCGTGGCGATCCGGCTGCGCCCGAACGCGGGGTGGCACACGTACTGGCGTCACGCGGGGGACGTGGGCAGCGCGCCGGAAGTCACCTGGCGCCTGCCGGACGGCTTTACCGCCGCGCCGCTCCGCTGGCCGACGCCGGAGCGCATCGAATCGCCACCGCTCGCGTCGTACGGCTACGAGCGCGAGGTGCACCTCCTCGGCGCGGTGCACGTGCCGGCGTCCGCGCGTGTGGGATCGATCGCGAACGTCGTGGCGGCCCTCTCGGTGGTGGTGTGCGAGCTGGAGTGCGTCGCGGGGGATGTGGAGGTCGCGCTCGCCGTGCCCGTGGCCGCCCGGACTATCGCGGACGAGACGGTCGCCCGCGCGTTCGCCGCGGAGGCCGCGCACGTCCCGGCTCGGCGTGACGGCTGGACGTTCAGCGCGGCAGTCGATTCCACGAACGTGATGCTGCACGCGTATCCGCCCGCGGGCGCCATCGCCGGGGGGCGTACCCCGCCGCGCGTGGAGTTCTTCATCGACTCGACGGGGGTGATCGACCACGCGGCGCAGCCCCGGGTGCGCACGTGGCCCGCCGGCCTGGAGATGCAGATCGGCCGCTCCGCGTACGCGGCCGGGACGCCCTCCCGGATCACCGGGGTGCTCGCGATCGACACCGCCGCGTCCCCGGGTGGCGGCGCGCCCCGCATGATGCTGGAAGTGGATGCGCCGGTCGTCGCCATGGCGCAGCTCGCCGCCGTGGCGCCGCCGGCTCCGGGCGCGGGCGCGGGATGGGTCGCGCTCGCGACCGCGGGGCTGCTCGCGCTGCTTGGCGGAACGATGCTCAACCTGATGCCCTGCGTGCTTCCCGTGCTCTCGATCAAGGCGCTGGGGATCGCGGAGGCGGCCGCACACGATGCGCGGACTGCGCGGCGGCACGTGCTGCTGTTCGGGGCCGGCGTGCTCGTGTCGATGTGGGCGCTCGTGGGCGTGCTGCTCGCGCTGCGCGCCGCCGGCTCGGAGGTCGGATGGGGCTACCAGCTGCAGAATCCCGCGGTGGTCGGCGCGCTCGCGCTCGTCATCTTCGCGGCGGCGCTGAACATGGCGGGCGTGTTCGACCTGATGCCAGTCGGCGGGAGTCTCTCCGCCGCGGCGACCCGTGCGCCCAAGGACGTAGAAGCCTTCCTGGGCGGGGTGCTCGTCACCGCGCTGGCGACGCCGTGCTCCGCCCCGTTCCTTGCGGCGGCGGTCGCGTACGCGGTCACGGCGGGGGCGGCCGCGTCGTTCGTGGTGTTCACGGCGCTGGGGCTGGGCCTGGTCTGGCCCCTTGCGATGGTGGCCGCGGTGCCGCGCCTGCGTGCTTGGCTGCCCAAGCCGGGCGCCTGGATGGTCACGCTGCGCCAGGTACTCGCCTTTCCGCTCTTCGCGACGGTCGTGTGGCTTGCCTGGGTGCTCGGCCGCCAGGCCGGGGTGGGCGCGATGGTCGTGCTGCTCGCCGCATGCACCCTGCTGGCGTTCGGCCTGTGGGCGCTCGGCCGGTTCGGCACCCTGGCGGCACCGGCGGGTGGCCGCCGGTTCGCCCAGCTGCTCGCGTTTGCGTCGGCCGCCGGCGCGCTCGCGCTCGTCTCGGGCGCACGCGCGCAGGGTGCGTCAGTGCCGCGCGCGGTGCAGGCGGGGAGCGCGGCATCGGCCGAGGGCGCGCTGGCGTGGCGGCCGTACAGCGCGGCGCTGCTGGAGGCACAGCGCGACAGCGGCCGCATCGTCCTGCTGGATTTCACCGCCGACTGGTGCCTCACCTGCAAGGTCAACGAGCGCGTCGCGTTCGGAACGGAGGCGGTGCGCACGGCAATCCGTGATCGCGACGTCGTGCTGCTGCGTGCCGACTGGACCACGCGCGACCCCGCCGTGACGCGCGCACTCGCCGCGTTCGGGCGCACCAGCGTGCCGTTCGTCGTCGTCTACCCCCGCGCGCGCGATGCGGCGCCCATCGTCATGCCTACGCTGCTTACCTCCGGCATGGTGACCGGGGCGCTCGACCGCGCCGCGGCATCACCGTCCCCAGCCCTACGGCAGACGGCGCCGGCCAGCAAACGAATCCAACCCTCACTCACCCTCGGAGGTACGCCATGACTGAGACGACCACACCCCCGCGGCGCTCCCGCAAGCGCCGCATCATCGCCGCGGTTGCCGTCGCCGTACTGCTGCTCGGCGGCATTGCCGCGCGCCGGTTCATCGCCGCCCACGAGGACCCGGCGAGCCTGCCGGACCTCCTGACGGTCGGCGGCCCCGCACCGGCGTTCACGGCGACCGACACGCGCGGCCAATCGCACTCGCTCGCCGGCTACGCGGGCAAGTGGGTGGTCCTGGAGTGGTTCAACCATGGATGCCCGTACACGAAGAAGCACTACGCCCTGGTGAACGGGGTAGGAAACTCGCAGGCGATGCAGCAGGAGTACACCATGAAGGGAGTAGTCTGGCTCGCGGTCGTGTCGTCAGGGCCCGGGAGGCAGGGGTACACGAGCGCGGAAAAGGCCGAGGAACAGGCTCGCGACAAGGGCGCGGCGCCGACGGCGATCATCCGCGACACGGCGGGCGTGCTCGGACGGCAGTACGGCGCCCGCAACACACCGCAGTACGCGATCATCGATCCGCAGGGTGTGCTTCGCTACGCCGGTGCGATCGACAATCGGCCCTCGCCGAGCACCAAGGACATCGCGGGCGCCACGAACTACGTCCGCGCCGCGCTCGACGCAGGCCTTGCGGGCCGCCCGATCGCGGTCGCCCAGACCCAGCCCTACGGCTGCGAAGTGAAGTACTGAAGGGGCTTGGCGGACGGTAAGCTTTTCGCGGCAGGCTACGTTCAACTGTATTAGTAATTGCCCGGTTTAACAAGCAAATCGTACTCGGCCCCACCGACAAGGAAGTACTTCACTTTGACGGCGGCGCCATGTGAGGCACACGGGCCAGAACCGCTCGCCGGTGCGATACAACGTGTGCCGATGAAGAGGGGAATGGCGACAGCACGGTTCCGGCCTATAGGATCTCCGTCCGTGCCGCCAATGCCGTGCGAAGACTTCGATGA